>CAYINT010000001.1:0-38115 GCA_964364875.1 uncultured Gammaproteobacteria bacterium
GCACAACTGAAACAAAAGAACGCCTTTTCAGGCGCCAGAAAGGTAACGGTATCGCAATGGACTAGCGTCAGAATTTTTCCCGCGCGCCTTGCCGCCTCGCCGACCAATCTCTGCCATGTGGCCGCGATTTTTGCTTACAGCTAGCCCGCCCTTGCGTCCTGCGTGTTGGGCTTCTTCAGACGTAAAACGGTGCGCAGAACCGCGTCCTTGCGCTGTTTGACCGCCTTTGCGCGCTATCTCACGTTGGTGTTCTTGGCTCATCGAAGCGAATCCTCGACGGCTTTTTCCCGATTGCAATAATTGCATTTTCCCCTCCTTGCTTTAATGTTTTGCTCTGTTTTGGGATGGTTTATAAACAACACTTCCCTGGACCGAGAGGCGAGTATAGAAAATCCCCCTGTATTCACAATAGCAAGCACAGACAATGAAGCAAGCAGAGCATTATCCTTTGCGAACCTTAGCAAATAAATACTTGCTTGTCCACATAGGTTGTTATTTGCGTGAAGAATCTATACGCGATCTATAATTTGCGCAGCGCGAACAAGTACGTTCCCGTTTTGCACTCTGACGTCATAACGCGTTTGCAAACGTCGGGCAGCTCCCGAAATAACTGCACCGGTTTTCATGTCAAATCGAGATCCATGCCAGGGACAGACAATAACTGTCCCGTCTTCCACGGTTCCTTCACAAAGAGGGCCGCCGGCATGAGAACACACGTTTTCCAGCGCGAAAAACTGTTTATCATGCCTGACCAGGACAAGCTTTTTCCCATTGACTTCAACGCAATGCGGCTGGTCTTGGGTAAATGACGCCACAGCGCCAACTGCTACGAATCCTTCTGAAGTGTCCATTCCTATCAACATATGCTGTCCCCGCGTTTTCCAGCTGCGCAAGCTATACGCAAACACCGTCAAGACAAATGTTCCACCATAAAAAAACCACAGATACCGCAGATTAGTCGTTTGCACGTCGCTTCCCAAAAACCAGCTATGGACCCAGACCGAGACAAAAACAAGATAGTTGGCATAATGAATCCAGCGCCAGATTTTGCGAATGAACGAAAGACGCATGAGCAGCGCCGTTCCCGCCGTCATGATGATGAGAGTGAGTTGCACGTAACCAAGCCAGATATAAAGATGCAGCGGTTGCGGAACATATGTCTTTGCGAAGTACGCCGTCAGCCCAACGCCAATCAGAAGAAGAACGGGGTGGAGGCACGCAAACAGCAAAGCAAATACACCCTCGGCGCGGTGAAAGCGCATAATGCCTGGAAAATATTGTTTTAGCCAATCACGGTTGGTGCCGATCATCACCTGCGACCAAACAAAAAAGAACGCGTATAATCCGACAAGCGGGAACAATGCATGGCTCAGCGACGTCAATGCCAATCCTGATAAAAAGGAAAATCCTCCGCGCAGATGGAAAAACGAGTAGCCGGGAACAAGAAAAAGAAAAAACAGTAAAACGGGAATCGCGAATCGTAACAATGGTGTTGTGTTCTTGGCCGCGTGAGCTTTATTCTTTTCACCGCTTGTTTTTGTCTTTTTATGTTTTGCCGCAATGGGCGTTTTCGGTTTTGATTCCAGCAATGTCATGTTGGCGCGCCGCAGCGAGAACAATTCTGACGCCGGATGCGGTGTTCCGATAGCAAGCGAGGCAGCGATGGTTCCCGCCAAAGCACCCATCACAATGCCGTTTCCGGCAAGTCCGCTGACAAAAATTACTTTGTTGCGGTAACGCGGGTGTTCCGTTGCAAACGGAAGCTCATCAGCGCTATCGTAGAGCGTTCCTGTCCAGGCGTGCGTGATGGAGTAATCGCCGGAAAGGTTCTCGCGCAGAAACCGCTCCAAAGCCGCAAAACGCTTGCCCGCATCGTGTTGTTCATGCGCGGGATGGTCTTCGCCGCCAAGCATGACGGTCCGTTCATTGACCAAACGAAGATAGTGGTATGGGTGTCCGGTATCCCAAAGCAGGGCATCGGCAAGATTGACGCGTTTTGGATATTGCGCAAGAAGCGCATAGGTTTTGACTGGCGAAAAAAGATTCTTTGTTTCAGGCAAAAGTTCTGCCGGAGAACCGGTCGCAAGGATAACCGAAGCGTTGTGCACTGTGCCGCGTTCCGTTTTCACTTGCACATCCTTTTTGGCTACATTCATGCCGAGGACAGCGGATTCTTCAAACACTCGGATTTTCTTGCCAGTTTCCGTCGCAAGCAGGCCAAAAAGGAACTTTCGCACATCAAAACGCCCTTCGTCCGGAAAAAGAACAGCCGACTGGGCAGGAGGAAAAACAACGCCGACATCGCTTCCGACATATTCCGCAGGCGTGTTCAGCTGCTTGATGATGCTCCATTCTTTTTGCAAAACGGCGTCATGTTCATCGCAGGAAAAATAGTATGAGCTGCAGAGATGGAAATCGCAGTCAATGTGTTCTTGTTCAATCAGCGAGAAAAGTTCCCGCTGCATTGCTCGGTTTGCCGCAAGAAGATTCTCGACATAGCCGACACTGTACTTTTTTACGGTTCCTGAAAGCGAAGAAACATCCGGAATCCGCGTCAGAAAAGCGGTAGAAAATCCGGTTTCGCCGGTTGCAACGCGATTCTTCTCCAAAAGCACAACATGTTTTCCGGTTTTCGCGAGGTACCATGCTGCGAGAACGCCAACCATGCCGGCTCCGATCACAGTGATGTCGGCATGAACGTTAGAACGCAGTGGTTTCCAGCGCAATTCATCGGGAACAGAGTCAAACCACGGAGAACTGCGTGTTGGTTTTGTTTCGTCCATAGGATTACAGCATAGCGCTGTTCAGGATCGTTCGACAAGCCTGCCAGAAAGGAGCAGCGCGGCAAACGTTCAACATACCACCTAACCAGTGATGGTGGGAGGAGCAATGACATAGCCGAGGAATCGATTCCTCGGCTATGGAATGTTCTCCAATGGTTTGACCAGCGCAAGTAATTTTTCCAAAACCACGGGTACGTCGAACGCCTTGTCTCTTGCCCCGGAAAAATGACCTTTGCCGTGTTCGATGACGATTTCAGAACCCAACGTATCCCGAAAGTCATCTTGATTATCCAGCGGAACCCAAGGATCGTCATCAGAAAAAATCGCGACGCTTTTTGGCAAATGGATACGCACACGTTCTAGATCAATCGGAGCGCCAAGCCAATGCCGATTTGTTTCCAACTGTTCTGGTTCGTCTTCAAGGCCTGTGAGGCGTTTGAAGAAGCCGGCGACGAATACTGCGCCGCCGACATGGGTTCCAGCAGGCAGTGTTGCGAGATACCGGGCAATAACTTGGCAGCCCATGCTGTGGCCGACAAAATATGTTTGCGCGTCCGCTGTTCCTACAGTTTCGGCCAGTTGAGGAACCCACGTCGTGATTCTTGGTTTTCCCGGATCTGGAAGTTGTGGAAGAGCAACTAAAAATCCCTGTGATTCCAGCTCCTTTTTCAACCACGGAAACCAGCCATCACGCGGCGAACCGTCCCAGCCGTGGACAATAATGACGCGCCTCGTCATCCTCCTTCGTCCCGCGGGGCGGTACTTCGGAGGATTCCGCTTTGCCTGAGAGTCCACGGGCTCCATAAGCGTCAATTGGCAGAGCTTCATAATGTCAGATTTGCATCAATCCCGTCAGGATCGCTGTTTGCGGGAACATCCGCGTTCTTGTTTTCAACAGGTTGCCCTGCGACGGGGTTTCCATTTGCATCAAGCACCGTTCCGTCCGGCTTTACAGTCGTACCGTCGGGCCTTTCCTGCGTGCCGTCGGGGAGGACAATTGTTCCATCCTTCTTAATGATAGAACCGTCCGGCTGCACGATTTCTTTACCGGCCGTATTCACGCCTTGCAGAGACGGAGCGGCCGTACCGCATGCAGCTCCGACAAACAAAACGAGCCCGATAGTTATGACAAAAGAGAATGGTATGCGCATTGTGGAAGAAAAAGGATATGCTCGTCGTTCCTCAACGACTATACCATAAATCGTGAGCAGAGGACAGGCAATTCTGTTACTCTGTAGGCGCAAACTCTATGTTGGGCGGAGAGGTAACCCTTTAGGCAAAGGGCCAACTCTCAATGCACCTGCTTTGTCGCTCCATACAAAGAGAGCCCGGATTGCTCCGGACTCTCTTTGTTCTCTGCGCTGTTCAACCCTTCTCCCGCCCACTTCTCCATTTCCTAGAAGGCGGGGGGGCCTCTGCCTTCGCCGAAGCGGCTACGCCCAGACAGGCCGCCGAAAGGCGGTGGCCTGTCTCCCCTCATCTTTTTTTCTTCTCCGCCCAGGGCGGATCAGGATCCAAGATGGGAGAGGGATCAAAGAAATTACAGAATCGCGTCCTTGGCTGCCTTTGCTACGCGAAACTTTACGACAGTTTTTGCAGGAATCTGGATCGTTGCGCCAGTTGCCGGGTTTCGGCCGGTGCGGGCTGCGCGGTTCTTTTTCACGAGCTTGCCAATGCCCGGAAAGGTAAATTCACCGCTTTTCTTCGTCTCGTCATAGGCGAGTCCAGTCATGACATCCATAAAACGGATGACGTCCTTGCGTGCCATGCCGGTTTTTTCAGCCAGGGCGTTGAGCAACTGGCTTTTGTTCATACCTTTTGCCATAGTGTTTTTCCTTCGTTTCTTAATGTGTTATACACAACCAAGGAGAAGTATAGCAGAAAACATACAAAAACGCTAATAAAATCAAGGTATTTATCGAGATAGGAAGAACAATAGGGTTACAATGACGATGTGAAAAGAGGAAAAATTCCGCTAACCATAGCGCTTTATGGCGTTTTTTCGCCGCATAACCAACGTTTTCGGAAGATATGGATTGTGTGGATAATAACGGTATCCAGAACGTAAAAATCCACACTTTTCATACGCTCGTATGGCGCGTGTATTGGATGGTTGAACTTCAAGCTTGATGTTGAAAAAACCCCCAATGTTCAACAACAAACGTATTGCCCGCGTGCCGAATCCTTTGTTCCACCATCGAGGTTCGCCAATGACAATCTGGGTTTCATACTGATTCCCGCGTCTGGGGATTAGCGCGCAATGCCCGATGGGTTTTCCATTGGCGAGAATGATTCGATGGATGTCCTGTGACGGATTGATCATCTCGACAACGCGCCGGGCAATCCACCGTTCTGTCGGGACTTTTGGTGATCCACTAGTCAGTTTGCTGATTGCAGGATGACGCCACCAACGAAGGAAATATGGAAGATCAGTCAATCTGATCGTTCGAAGACGTAATGTTCCGCTTGTTTTGTTCATAAAGAAAGTGTACTCCCATACCAATTTCCGGTACAATAGCGATCATGGCCGAGAAACTCAACGCGAAGCAGCGAAAATTCCAGACGGCGATACTCCTCTGGTTTGCTAAACATTGCAGGGATTTGCCGTGGCGAAGAACGTGCGATCCATACAAAATTCTTGTTTCGGAAGTCATGCTCCAGCAGACGCAAGTGGATCGCGTTATTCCGAAATACGAAGCGTTTCTGCACAAGTTCCCGACAGTAAAGAAACTTGCCCGCGCAAAATGTTTCTCCGTCATCAAGCTTTGGTCAGGACTTGGGTACAATAACCGCGCCGTACGGCTCCATCAAGCCGCGCAGGAAATTGTCAGGCACTATCAAGGTGCATTGCCTCGTTCCATCGAAGCGCTAGAACGTTTACCCGGCATTGGATCATACACTGCGCGAGCAATCCAGGCGTTTGCGTTTGACCAGCATGTCGCAGCAGTAGATGTGAATCATGCGCGGGTTGTCCGAAGGATATTTTACGGAATCAACATGCCATCGGAAAAAGAACTTGATGCAGTATGTGTATCCCTTGTTCCCATAAGGGAGGCATATGCCTGGAACCACGCTCTCATGGATTTTGGCGCATTGATTTGCAAAAACCGTCCGCGCTGTGATATCTGTCCGTTCCGTTCTACCTGCGCCGCATATCCCGATGTGCTCAACGTCACGCGGACAAAAAAGCGAACCACAGAATCATTCTTTGGCTCCAACCGGTACTTTCGCGGTAGCATTGTCGAAACATTGCGGAACACTCCCAGATACCGCATAGAATACCGTATGCTTTGGCAAAAAATGAACGGTCAGTATCCGATTATACTCAAACGGTTCCGCCAACTTATCCATGCGCTCGAGAGCGATCATATCGTTGAAATCACACGCATTCGTTCCCGCAGTTTTGTGCAGTTAGCATAGACAGAGCGACAAAAATGTGCTACGCTTAGGCAAGCAGAGCAGTGATTGTCTTATCGCGCATGGCAAAAGGATCACCGCGCAAGGCGGGAAAAACAAAAAAAACAATCGAGCAGCCAAACTTCTCCGTATCACCAACGAATCATCGAAGAAAAACGATGCCAATCATTGGTGTTGTTTGCGGTCTTGTTGTTCTCGGCATGGCCGGGGCAGTTGCTTATGCGCAGACAACGCATAATCAGATTGTTGTTGGTATCCAGATTGCAGATGTGCCGGTCGGCGGATTGTCCGTAGACCAGGCGAAAGAAAAGCTTTTTGGCTCCATACAACGTTACCAGGCGCAGGGAGCAACTGTCACGCTTGATTCCATTTCGCAGACCGCGACACTCCAACAACTTGGCGTCCGTTTTGATGTTGCGGGAACCGTTGACGATGCGTACAAAGTTGGACGTTCCACGAAGATGGATCGATTGGTGCTCCACGTGTTCCAAACGTCATCAACGTCAGTTCCATTGCGAGTCACTATTGATCAGACGATGTTCCAAAACTCCATCCGAGAATTTAGCGAAATGCGCAATGTATCCGTGATAGAGCCTTCGCTGACCATAACTGATGGCAACGTCAGCGTTGTTCCTGGACAGGATGGCATTGCCGTGAGCACGGATGTCACTGCAAACGATATCCGTTCTGCCGCGTCTGCGCTCCAGGCTGTTCAGATTGCGTTCCAAAGCGCGATAGAACATCCCAAACTCAAAGACGAGGATCTCAACGATGCCAAAATAGTCGCGGAAACGATGATGAGCGAACCATTGACCCTGACATATGGCAATCGGCGTTTTGCGGTGGGGAGGGATGAATTGCAGCATTGGATTCAGTATGCGTTTGATCCAACAAAGATTGTCAGCAATCCTCGCGAAGGTATCGTGCTTTCGTTACATCGTGAACTGGCTGGCGCCTATCTTGATTCGCTGAACAGTTCGGTTGGCGTTCCCGCAAAACCAACGTTTGGTTATGACGCTGAAGTGCTGGGGGAATATGCGTACAAAAATTCCCAGGGCAGGGAAGTGAAGGTGGATGAGACATTAGAAAAAATCCAGCCAGCGCTGCAGGACGCGTCGCCGCGCAGCGTTGAACTTGTCGTCGGCGCCTCCGATCCGCCAATTGAGAAACTAACAGCTATCGCACCAAAACCGGCAGGAAAAGTGATTCAAGTTGACGTTGCGCGCCAGGCGCTTCTTGCCTTTGAGGATGGAAAATTGAAGTTCTTTACGCGCGTTTCCACGGGCAAACGCGGGTATGAAACCCCGACCGGCGAATGGAAAATTTACAACAAAACGCGGATTCAGCGCATGGTTGGCCAGGGGTATAATCTTCCCAATGTGAAATGGGTCATGCCCTACAACGGCGATTACACGCTGCACACGGCGTATTGGCACAATGATTTTGGTATTCCCAAAAGCCACGGATGTACGAATATTGCCGAAGCTGATGCAAAATGGCTGTTTGATTGGGCGGAAGTAGGAACGCCGGTGGTGGTGATGAAGAGTGTGTAGTTCCGATTTTCAATCCAGCTTTTTCATAGCGGCGATGGTGCCATCGCCGCTATAGATTTTTGTGCATCCGCGTAGTATTTTCCGATCCGTAAATAGCAGTAAAATCATAGCACGTTCTGGGTGGAAATTACCTTGAATACGTTTGCCTTTGCTTTCTGCATTTCTTGAGCAGCAGCGAGATGTGTTTTCTCCTGCGCGTCCGTCAGATGCGCGGGAGGTCAGACCCATGAAGAAGAACACAGGCTCATTACCCGCGTTGATGCAGCGCATTAGAACCAAGCGCATTGGTTCTCGCATAGTTCGATCGAGTGACCGGGCGGCCCCAGTTCTTCGGAACGCGTTAGGGGTTTGTTTCATTTGGGCAAGCCGGACGTTTCGCAACCTCCACCATGACTATGGTAAAAAGACAGCGCGGGTGGCGCCACCAGCGCTGCTTCCGGCGTGGTTCTTGCATTGTCGGACAGTTCGTGGTGTGGTAAACTTGTCGTACCCGTTCTGTCCGACTCCACCTCGACAAGCTTATACCATCTCTCATTAACCCCTTCCTACTCGTTCCTACTCGTCAGCCTGAATATCTTGGTTTATCAACGAACATTGCCTGCTGAATGAGTAAGGGTTGTTTGGGAATGGTATTAGGTGTCGCTCAGGATGTCGCGGAAACTGATCGTACGGGGACGATCCAAATGAACAACACAAAGATTAGTTCCATTATCACTTTTTTGCGATGCGCAAGGTTCTGATCGGAATAGTGGTTTTATTTTTGGTCGTGAGCGGGGGCGTGATTGGTTTTTTTCTTCGGCAAGAACAGCCGCGCGAGCAGGTGCTTGGAGAATCTGTCACGAGTCCTTTTTGGCAAAACACCGTTCTTTTTGTCAGCGAGAACGGAGAACTTTTTTCTTGGGACAAAGAGCATAGTCCGCAGCCAATTGGCGTTCTCGCACGGAAACGAGCAGTGACGGCTGCCGTCACGCCGGATCAGCGGCAGGCGGTCATTGTCCTTTCCGAAAACGAAACCTCAACGTTTTGGCTGTACAGCGCAGACCGTCAGGCTCGGCCGCTTGCCTCGGTGCAGGGAAATGTAAGCCAACTCTCGTTTTCGGAAAGCGGAAAGTTATTGCTTTTTGTACAACAGCGGAAATATGCGCAAGCACCGGAACTTGACCTTCTTTCTCTTGCCGATGAAAAAATCCAGCGCGTGGCGAATAACGCAGTCTCGGGAATCTGGCTCGCCGATCCCGCAGCGGTGCTTTCCCGTTTGTCCGACGGCCAGTTGTGGTATCATCAATTCATTGCAAACGGCAGCCTCGATTCAGTATCAATTCCTGTCCTGGCAGCAAGCAATCCGGTCGCTGCAAACGAAAGCGGCGACATAATCTTTGTAAAAAAATCCGACGAAGGAATGTCGCTCGTCCGGTTCTCGCTGAGCACGAAAGAACGGCAGTTGATTGTTCCATTGCCTGGAATATCGGCTGATGCGCGCGATATACGTTTGCAGCTTTCGTCTTCGGAGAATGAAGCAATGATCGTCTGGGCCGCACAAAACGGAACGCAACAAACATCGTTAGTCCGCATCGATGCAGGAATTGTTGAGACGCTTCCCGTTGCAGCGCAGAAACTTGCCTCGCTTGACGATCAGAGTGTCGTTATCGAGCGCACAGAGACCGACGGCGGCGGGATTGCGATTCTCCGTTTGGACAGTGCGCAATACCAAAACATTCCAGAAACACAAAAACTCCATCTTCTTCCATGATCATCCTCAAACGAGCGATTCCGTTTCTCTCGAGCATCACGATTCTCATCGCCGGGGAAGTCATGGCTGCGCATGGCGCATCGTTTTGGTACGCGTTTACCCTGCTTATGCTTGCGCATTGCGCTGCATACGCCTATCTTCTTTCCAACCGCGCTGCAAAACGCGAAGCGCTGTTATTCCTCGCTGTTGCAACGACACTGCTTCTATCTGGTTTTTTTCTTGTAGTTTTTCTCAGCGACTGGTGGATGCTGCAGGGAATCGTGATTCTTCTCGCGTTGCTGTATGGTTGGTACACCGAGAACATTTTTCATTATCTCTATCAGCAAGCGCGGTATCAGCCGTACGCGCTTGAACATATTTCTTCGTATCTCAATATTCTCAGTTTCTTTCTTTTTTTCTGCGGGTTGTTTGCATCACGCGTTTTTCTTGCGATAAACCTGGCGGTGCTCATGACTATCGGCGCGTTTGCTATTATTCTCTTGACCTTGCTTATGAGTTGGGGAAATAAGTTGCAGACTCCCGATGCAGGCGTACTCAATCTTGTTCATTTGTTTATTATGATCGAGCTGCTGGGCGTTGTCAGTTTGCTTCCAACAAGTTTCTTCGTGTCCTCGCTCCTGTTAACTGTGCCGTACTATCTCATGGCAAACCTCATCCGGCATTCGGTTCGAGGCACATTACAACGAGCCGTTGTTTATCGTTACACCGCAGTCAGCCTTTCAGCCTTTCTTATCACCATTCTTACCGCGCCATGGAGTTAGCAGGGCTCGAAGGAAAAACCTCCTCGCTTCATGGGCATATATGACCATGCTATGAAAGTACAACCAACACCTACATCGCCAAAAGTTCGTTCCTCAGAAAACGTACAGGCATTGGAACAATTATATAAAGACGAAGGTTTGCAGCAATTACAACAACCGACTGCGCGAAAAAAAAGCGTTTCGCTGCTGACGGTTATCCTCTCTGTTTTTCTTGGGTTTGCTTCCGGCATGCTTGGAGCACTGGTAATTTCGGTATACCCCGCCAGCGATTCCTTGTGGGTCAATCGTCTTTTTGGAACAGATTTTGTCCAGAATGTGCCGGTATCCCAAACACGGCATCAGCCGAAAACGACGGTTGTCAAGCAGGTAAGCGACGCGGGTAAATCCCTCTTAGCAATCTACGCAGCGCGATCTGGCGCATCGCTGCTGCAAACAACCTACTTTGCGGAGGACCAGATCGGTTCAGCGCTGCTCTTTACTGACGATGGCTGGGCTGTGACTGTACGATCGGTTCTCCGTGATGATGGCCAGTATGTCGGCATCACAAGCGACCGCAAAGTGCTGCAGGTGAAGACCGTGATCCGGGATCCCGCATCAGATCTAGCCTTTTTCCGGATTGATGGGGCGCATTACACGCCAGCGCCTCTCGATGGTAAAGGGGACATTTCCCAATTTGATCCCTACTATGCAATTGCCGGGAACGGCATGCAGCAATTGGCGCGCGTTGAGCCGGTGACTTTTGAAGAGCTTCACGCGCGTTTAGGTCCGGGGCTTGAATCGAGCGACATGATTACATCGGGCTACAAAGCAAGCGCTGTTCTCGCAAAAAGTTTTCTCGGAGGGGCAGTCATCGATCGGAGTGGAGTGTGGATCGGTATTATTCAATCCTCTGATGCCGGTGTAACATCTGTGCTGCCCGTGTCCGCGATCCGTCAAGCGCTGAGTGGCGTTTTGCGGGAACAGGTGATCAGCCGGCCGGCGCTAGGCGCGCATTACATTGATCTAGCGCGGGGTTCGGGTATTTCGGAATCGTTGCGGAAGCGCCGGACAAATGGCGCGTATCTCTTTGGAACAACGGGTGATCCGGCCGTGCTTCCCCGTTCTGCAGCCGCCGCTGCGGGCTTGCGGTCCGGTGATGTGATTATAAAAGTTAATGGCCAGCTTCTGACGGAAACGCTCGGGCTGAGCGACGCATTGCAATCGTTTGCTGCGCGGCAAAGCATTGAGATAACATACGTGCGCGATGGAACGGAAAAAACTGTTACGGTGGTTCTTGATGAAGTTACATCATAAGGCTTTATGGAAGCGTTACGACTGAAAATCTTACAATTTTCTTTTTTCCGGTATGCGACAACTCGGCAGCTGACAAAGTTTGCCATTGTCGGTTGTGCAAACACCATCGTTGATTTCTCCGTCTACATTCTTTTAACCCGGGGCTGGCTGGGGTTTCATCTGCATTTTCTCATTGGCAATCTCATTGCGTTTTTTGCATCTGTCGTCAACAGCTATTTTCTTAACAAACGCTGGACTTTTCGCAATCTTGACACGCGGCACCATATCCAGTTTGCAAAATTTTTCCTTGTCAATACAATCACGCTCAGCCTCTACGAAATATTACTCTTTCTTTTTATTGACCGATTCCACCTTTTTGACCTTACGGCAAAGCTCATCGCCGTGGCTATTGTAACAGCCTGGAATTTTAGCGCCAATAAATTTTGGACCTTCCGAAACGGCTAAACAAGCAAGATTGGCGTCAGCCATACGAAACTTGCGCAATAGGTGGAATTGTGGTATGTTAGTAAACACATGACTTATGGAGCAGCCACACCTGTCTCTGGTAATTCCTGCATTTCGCGAAGAACTGCGGCTGGAAGTATCCCTGAGAGCGATTACCGCGTTTTTGCGAAAACAGCCCTGGTCATGGGAGATCATTCTTGTTGATGATGGCAGCACGGACAGCACAATGTCCATTGCGCAGCGCTTTCAAGAGTCCGAAGAGCCTCGCATGCGGCTTCTGCACCACTCCGTGAACCAAGGGAAAGGCGCTGCGGTGCGGACCGGCATGATGGCAGCACGGGGCGCGTTTGCCATTTTTACCGACGCAGATAATGCGACGCCGATTGAAGAGCTTCCTAAGCTTCTTGCGGCAGCCGAAAACGGAGCAGACGTCGTGATTGGTTCCCGCTATCTGCACGGCAGCGAGATCGTCGGCGGCCGAAGCGTCATCCGCCAGCTGATGAGCAGGCTTGGCAATTTCCTGTTTCGCGCGTTGCTCGGCCTGCGATTATCGGATACGCGCTGTGGGTTCAAGCTCTTCAGCGCGCATGCGCGTTTACGCATCTTCCCGCGGCAGACATTATTGCGCTGGGGGTTTGACACCGAACTGTTGCTGATTGCGCAGCGGCAGGGGATACGCGTCGTAGAAGTGCCGGTGACCTGGTATGACCGAGAACGGGGCCATATCCATCCGGTGCGCGACACAGTGCGTTCCTTCAGCGAGCTTCTCCATATGGTTCGGTTGCTTTGGAAGGGGAACTATGATCAATAGGATGGAAACAACCACTCCGTACGAAAGAAGAACAGCATTGTTGCCCCGCACCAACGCGCGCTACTCTTTCTGGTAAAAACGTATGTCTGTACAAAGTCAACCTGTCTTTGAAAAAAAGAATATCATCGTGGCGGGTGGTGCGGGGTTTATCGGTTCCCATCTGTGCGATGAGTTGATCAAAAAAGCAAAGGTTATTTGCATTGATAATTTTATTACCGGCAGCGAAGAAAACATCCATCATCTGTTTTCGAATCCCGATTTCAAGTTTATCCGATACGACGTCACGCAGCCGATCAATCTTGACGCCTTCCCCGAGTTGAAACCGTTCCGAATTTCGTTTCAAGGTATTCAGGAAGTCTACAATCTTGCCGCGCCGACCTCCCCCAAAGAATATGAACAGCACGGCGTTGAGACGGTTCTTGCGAATGCGCTGGGCACAAAAAACGTTCTTGATCTTGCAGTCAATGCCAAAGCGAAATTCATCCATCTTTCCTCCTCGGCAGTCTATGGAGAACCGCCGGACAATAATCCGCTTCCGGAAAATTACTGGGGATTTGTCAATCCGATCGGCCCGCGGTCAAGCTATGCCGAGGGGAAACGCTTTGCCGAATGCATGATCGTGAATTTCCGAAAACGTTTTCAGCTCGACGCAAAAATTATTCGCGTCTTCAACACATACGGCCCGCGCATGAGACTTGCCGACGGTAGGATGATACCGGATTTCGTCAGCGACGCGCTGGAAGGGAAGGATCTCACGATTTACGGCGATCCAAAATCCGTGAGCACGTTCAATTACGTTTCCGATCTTATCGAAGGCGTTTTCAAGATGGCCGAATCCGCAGAACTCGGACCGATGAATATCGGCAACCCAAAGCCGACGGCAATGCAGCAGGTGGCGGAGATTGTGATTCGCGAAGTCGGAGGACGTTCCCGCATTACGTATCATGATGCGCTTCCATACACGGCGCGACAAGGGGTAGCCGACATTCGTCACGCGAAAGAGAAACTTGGATGGTTTCCCGTTGTTCCGCTTGAAGAAGGATTGCGAAGAACAATTGATTACATGAAGGGAAGCCGTATTATGCGGCTTGAACCGGGAGCGTTCAAAACATGAGGACTGCGCTTGTGACTGGTGGTGCTGGATTTATCGGCAGCCATTTGGTTGATGCACTTATTAGCAAGAGCTGGAAGGTCCTCGTTCTCGACGATCTCTCTGCAGGAAAGCGTGAGTATGTGAATGCAGCCGCGCGGCTTGACGTTCTTGATATACTTGATGAACGTGTTGATGCGTTGTTTGCGAAGGCAAAGCCGGAAGTAGTTTTTCATCTTTCTGCGCAAAAAAGCGTCACGGTGTCAGTGCGAGAACCGCTCAAAGATGCCCGAAGCAACATTCTTGGCAGCCTGAATCTCCTCCAGGCAAGCGTGAAGAACGGCGCGAAAAAGTTCATTTTCTCTTCAACAGGCGGTGCAATCTATGACGAGCACAGTGCCTTGCCTGCAACAGAGGAAAACCGTGAACTCCCGCTTTCACCCTATGGCATCGGAAAGCTCTCGATTGATCACTACCTGCGATTCTACAAAGCGTGCTATAGTCTATCCTGCGTTTCTCTTCGGTATGCAAACGTGTATGGGCCGCGTCAGGATCCGCATGGCGAAGCAGGGGTCGTGGCTATCTTCTGCTCCAAGCTCCTGCGTGGAGAGACGCCGACGATTAACGGCACAGGAGAGCAGACGAGAGACTTTGTCTATATTGATGACGTGGTGAAGGCAAACCTCCTGGCAGCGGAACACGACCAGGAGGGAATCTTCAATATCGGTACCACGAAGGAGATTTCCGTCAATGACCTGTATCGTTCCATCGTCCGTATTGGTGGATTCGCAGCGCAAGAACAGCATGGTCCGGCAAAAGACGGGGAGATGTTACGGAGTTCGCTGAATGCGGACAAGGCCGAGCGAATACTTGGCTGGAAGCCAAAATACACCCTTGCAGACGGGCTAGCGGAGACATTGACATGGTTTCGGGAACATACAATATGAAAACCGCGGCAATTATTCCAGCGCTGAATGAGTACCAACATCTTTCTGCTGTTGTGGAACAGGCCGCACGATATGTTGATAACGTGATTGTCGTCGATGATGGTTCTCGGCAGCCGTTGGAAAACTTTCTGCCGAACCACCAATATCTCCACGTTCTCCGTCACAGGATAAATCTTGGAAAAGGTGCTGCGCTCAAAACGGGCGTGCAGTATGCAGCGGTATTGGGGGTTGCAATTGTGGTATTTTTAGATGCCGATGGACAACATGATGCATCTGAAATTCCCAAGATACTCGCACCACTTCTTGAAGGACGCAGTGATGTTGTTTTCGGCGTACGTAAATTTCATGGTACAATGCCGCTTACTGCGAAGATCGGCAACGTATTTCTTACTCTGTCATTGCAAGTTCTGTATGGTGTTACCGTTTCCGACACGCAGTCAGGATACCGTGCATTTCGCATGGCAGTCTATCCGAGCTTACAATGGGAATCGGCCCGCTACTCTGTTGAAACGGAAATGATTGTGAATGCAGGCAAGGCGCACCTTTCCTTTACCGAGGTTCCCATTACAACGATCTATCTGGACAAATATCGAGGGACAACATTCATTGACGGGATACGAATTTTTCTTAACATGCTTCTGTGGAGATTCCTATGATCGGCATACAATTCATTGCGATATTGTTTGCGCTCTGGATGACGTATTTCAGCTACCTGCATTTTCGGCGCAAGGAGTTTACGATTGTTGAATTCTCTCTCTGGCAGATTCTATGGATAGGGCTGGTTATTGTTGTCATTTTTCCGCAAAGCGTCAGTTTCATTCTCCGCTCCTTCAGTATCAGCAGAACGTTTGACCTGGTCGTTATTGTCGGTATGGTCATTCTTTTTGCTATTACCTTCCGAAACCTCGTGCTGCTGAAACGCCTCAACCGCCGGCTCGAGGACTTGGTACGGGCGAGTACGCTGAAACCAACGCTTTTAGACAATACTTCAGATGCCGCAGAAGAGCAACCCCGTGCCTGAATATCCGGACGAACGCATGCTGCCATCCATCGGAATCGTAACGCCTTCCTACAATCAGGCGCGCTACATCCGGCAAACCATTGACAGTGTTCTTCATCAGGACTATCCAAATCTGGATTACGTTATTGTCGATGGAGGTTCCACTGACGGAACGCAGGAAATACTTCGTTCCTATGGATCACGGATACGATGGATCTCGGAAAAGGATCGCGGGCAGTCCGACGCGATCAATAAAGGTCTTGGCATGGTGCAGGGCGATATTTTGGCATACCTCAACTCCGATGACGTGCTGCTTCATGGAAGCCTGCGTGCGGTTGGCGAATTTTTTGCCAGCCACCACAAAGCGCCGTGGGTTTCAGGGTATTGCAGGAACATCAATGAAAAAAACGAAGTGGTGCAGTCCTTCGCGAGCAGCTATAAACATTTTCTGCTTCGTCACTACCGCTTTTGGACGCTGGTCATCATCAATTATATCGGCCAGATGTCGACGTTTTGGACAAGAGGTGCGTTCAAAGCAGTCGGATTTTTTTCTCTTGATCACCATCTCGTGATGGACTACGATTACTGGATTCGGCTTGCGAAACTTGGCGCGCCGGGCATTCTGCGTCAGGAACTTTCTGCTTTTCGGCTGCATAAAGATACAAAAAGTACGAATCGGTATATCGAGCAGTTTCAGCAGTCAGCAGCAGTCGGTATGCGTGCAACAAAGAACCCATTACTGTGCGTTCTCGCCTGGTTGCATAACCGACTTGTTATTCTTGCATACCGTATTTTTTCTCTCCGTTGATGCGTATTCTTTTTGTCACTCCGTACTATATCCCAGCGTATGGGTTTGGCGGTCCGGTGAAAGTTGTTGCTGACCTGGCACGTTCTCTGCGGAAACAGGGCCATGAGGTAACCATCGCTACAACGGATGCTCTTGACCTTCACCGGCGTATTGCTGTGAAGGAAGATGTGATTGAGGGTACTACCGTTCATTACTTTCCCAATATAACCACAGAAGCAGCGCTTCGCTGGAATATCTACTGGCCGCGCGGTTTTCGGTCGTGGCTTGCTGGCCATATTCACGACTTTGATGTGATTCACTGTCATGATTTTTTTACGGGTCTCAATATTGTTGTCAGCGATAGTGCTTGCAAAGCGAAGGTTCCCTACATTGTGCATCCGCATGGAGCATTAATACCTATCCGGCAGCATGCACGTTTTACCCTGAGTAAACGGCTTTGGCTACGGTTCTTCAGTAAAGTGTTGCGTAGGGCTGCTTTTGTAGTTGCTTCAACGGAAAAGGAGCGGGAGGAAATACTTGCCAATCAGCATGTTCCTTCTTCGCGAGTCGTCGTATTGCCAAACGGGCTTGATGTTGAAGAAGTTGGAAGGCCGTTGCGGGACGAGAGAATCCTGACACACTACGGCATTCAGCCCAATGAGCCGGTTGTTTTGTATTTTGGCCGGCTTCAGTTTATGAAAGGCCTTGATATCAGTCTTCGTTCGCTTGCGCTGATTCGGGAACTCCCTTGGAAATACCTGATTGTTGGCCGAGATGACGGTGAGCGTTCTCGGTTGGAAAAGCTTGCTCAGCAACTTGGGATTGCTGACCGTATTCTTTTTCTCGGCCCCCAATTCGGCAAAAACTTAGACCGCACTCTCGGATTAAGTGCTCTCTTTTTATTTAATTCTCGTTCTGAGTCGTTTCCCATTGCAGTGCTGCAGGCGTGCGCAGCGGGGCTGCCCGCTGTTCTCAGCCCCGAATGTCGTATTCCTGAAGTTCAGTCGGCACAGGCGGGGATCGTGCTGACTGAGAATACTCCCGAAAAGACGGCGCAGGCGCTTCGCGAACTTTTGATGGATCCGGAACGACGCCTGGCAATGAGTCAGGCAGGCCAACGTCTCGTGAAAGAAGTATTTTCCCTGGAGCGTGTTATTGATGCATGCCTTGACCTGTATCAAAAGAGCGGTGTGGCGAGAATGCACACTGTATAATTCGGCAAGACTATGATTATGATGTGTAGAGTTGTCACCAGCAAGCCCATAGGCGTTTATCAGCACGTGCACGATCAAACAAAGCAATGACAACACTTCTGACAGCAACGCTTCTGATAATCGCACCGCTAACACTGCTTGGATTGGGCGTGCTTCGAATGCGATCATCGTTTGCTCCGCTTCTCATTCCTCTGGCAGGCTTGATGTTTTTTGTCGTCTTTGGCGTCGTACCCCAATATTGGATCAGCCAGCACTCCTTTCTGATCATGATCATCGGGCTGTGTGTTGCTGTCTGTACATCTCTTGGACTGGCTCTTTGGAAAAATATCTTCGCTTTTCGACGGGCAATCATTAACTTGGCAAACTATGCATTGCCAATGTTTTTTCTTGGGCTCCTCCTCGTCGGTTTACTCTACGGGGCAAGTCAGTACGCAGTCCCCGGCGGAATAGATTCTGCTATTCATGCGAACTTTGTCAATCTCATTGCTCGTAGCCATGAACTTTCTGCGACCTATCCCTTAGGCCTGCATATTTTTATCCTCTTTGTGACTTCCGTTTTTCCCATTTCTCTCGCAACGGCATTTCTCAGCATCAATGTTCTTCTCTACGCGAGCATTTTTGGTTGTCTGTACTTCCACTTCTATTACTGGACAAAGAAATCAAGTTTTGCCCTGTTAGGCGCATTGGCTGGCCTGTTTGATGCAAGTGCCTACAATAACTACTTAAACGGCTCTCCTACGCATCTCTTGGGCACTGTCCTCATTCTCAGTGTCATTCCTTTCGCACTGGTTCTGCGGCGGACGACGACACTCTGGGTGCGTTGGGCCTGGTGGACGATTTTTTTCACCACAGTATTTTATGCACATTTTGTCACCATACTGTTTATTCTTCCTGCGGTGTGGCTGCTGCGATTGTTGCAACGGGACAAAAGCTGGGTGTACAGCCTCGCGCTGATTGCGGCCATGATTTCCGGCATTCCACTTTTTCAGAGTCTTTTTGCAGATCCAAGTTTCAGCCGTTTGATGATTCCCGCAACGCTCGCTATCGTTGCAGTTGATGTTTTTGTCACCATCGGATATCGCTACGGTTCCTTCTTGTTGCAAAGCACTTGGGCTCCGCTAGCAGCGGTTGCGCTTGGAATACTCGGCTTCTACCATACCTACGGGTTTGTTAGTGTCCTGGTGGAGTGGTATGGCCCTATTATCGTAACACTTTCGCTGTTTGGCATCATACTGATTTTGGTGAAACGAGACAGATATGGGTATGCGCTGATTTATTACAGTCTTAGCATTGTTGCAATCCCCCTGCTCCTTCTTTTGCCATTCGTCAATTCTGGAACAGGACTCATTCAAGAACTCGTTTTCTATTATGGATATACCACACCCTTGATTGTCTTAGCAGGCTATGCAATGGTGCAGGTTGTTACCCTTGTGCAGAATCTGCGCATGCGGCTAGTGTCGGAAACACTCATCATCACCTTACTGCTCTTTATTTTTCTCTCTCGTGCCACCAATCAATTGTATTTTTCTTCATCGCTGACGGTTTCCCGATATTCGTCCAACGCCGGTTTTGGGATTTTCTACGCTCGCAATGATGTCAAGTTGGCCGAATGGGCAAAGCGCAATCTTCCACCGACAGCGGTTATTGCTAACCCTGGCGGCTTGTTTAACAGTTGGGCGGTACTGTCTGGTCACCAGCAGATGTACTATGCATATGACCAGCTTGCTGTTTCCGGAGGTCCGCGCATGAACAAGGAACTTCAGTTGTTGCTGGACAATAGCAGCGCAGCCCGACCCGACGTACTGTTGAATCACGGAGTCGGGTATGTTGTGCTTCCAGAGAACTTTTCTACAACACTTTTCCATCCGCAGACAGTACTTCTTCATGCCGAAGGCCGGAGTCGGCTGTATCAACTGAGAAGAAACAGTACATCAGATTTTTATGCTTTGAATCTCTTAAACACCGTTGATCGGTCAGAGACCGTTTCGCTTGAAGGAAATTTCTCGGTACAATGTCGTTATTGCGGCAACCGTCTGTATTACCAATTTGAAGATACACTAAAACAGCTCACACTCCCATCACAAGAGACGCTGACCATTCAGTTTGACGATGTATCGAAAGGAGAGGTATTGAGTCTGAAGACGGACCCCTTACTTTCCCGTGGCGAAGTTGCTGTCAACGGCGATACGAAAAAAACGGCCATCCGCGAAGGGAATATTCTCGAGGATTTCAAGCCGACCACGCCATCCCTGAAAGTTTCAATACATAATCCAGACGACGACCCAATCATTTTCGACTCGTTGGTTCTCCTCGTGAAGCAAGAGTCTATCGGAGAATAGTCTGAAACAGCTCTTCGTATTTGGGAAGAATCAACTCCAGAGAGAAGCGTTCTCGGAAAATTGCTTTGGCACGATCACTTCTTCGTTTCCACTCATCAAACTGCTGCAATTCCCGCAGAGCCTGTACTGCTCCTGCTACATTGCTGACAACGCTCCCGCCCAGGTCAGTCAGAATACCGTCGGGATTGATGCCGTAACTGACGATCGGTAAACCAACGCTCATGGCCTGCAAAAAGGTAAGCGGGAAACCCTCGTACTCGGAACTGTTTACCAAGACGCTGGAACGCTGAAAAAACCTGTCAATCACATGAAAATCCACTTTGGTAAAATAGTCAACGTTGGCCAACGCTGCGATTCTCTCACGCATCGTTTCTGCATACACACGATCAATCATTTCAGTCGGGCCAATCATAACAAACTGCTGATTGGGAAGCTGTTCCGCAAGGTCAAGAAAGCGACCAGGTCCTTTGATCTTCATGAGCCGGCCGACCCAAAGGACCGGCCCGTTTGGGGTCGCCATCTGTTCTGATGGGGGATAGCCATTGGGAATAATGGTTGCCCGTATTCCTTGAGCACGCAAGAGGTCACACTGTTCTTGCGATTGTGCAATGATGGCGTGCGCGAGCCTCCGTCCGAGCGAATAGAGAATGCCCTGGAGTCTATTTTCCTTGGTGTAGCGCCCGTCAGCTTCAATCATGCTTGCCAGTCGGTACACCATTGTTTTTCGAAACACTCTGCAGAAAAGCCCGATGACGAAAACTTCAAAGTTTGCCCCTTCAACGCAGTAGATGTCCGCGTCCATCTGCCGCGCCACCCGCCATAAACGTCCAAACGCTCTGATAAACTGCCCAACCAGCGGTTCAAGCGCCCGAGGAGGGTATGTGGCATAAAGACGAACTCCGTCGGGCGTTACTTCATCGCGCTTCTGGCCGTAATCCAAAAACGCATACGCAATCGCGTATCCCTTTTTTTGCAATTCTCGCCCAAGCAGGTACATATCAAGCTGCGCACCGCCATACGTTTCCACAACTTCAGGATGAAAGAGGGAGTATCCTCTGTTGAGCATGAACCCGATCGTGGGGGGAGTGTGAGCAGGCATCGATAACTTCGAAATGGATCAGGGTAGAACGAGCGCTTCAAGCGCATTGAATCCGATTCGAAGAAAGCGTTGCACGTCACCCGTTCGAAGAAAAAAAATCGTCAATCTGACGAGGTCGATCCACAGTCGTTTTCGGCCACGCGCTGCCCTTTCCTGCTGCACTGTTTGGCGCGTCAAGGCATGAGGTCGTCGGGAACCGGGACTATGGTTGTACCACGTCTGTATCCTTTTTGCCACCGCAAACTGCGCCGATGCTTGTGAAAGCGTGATACCTGCGGGATTATATGTCCAACGGTATAAGGCTTTTGCTATGTTTGCCATCTTCGTTACAGCGGAAAGGCGGCACCACAGATCAAAGTCTTCAGCAAGATCAAACTCCGAGCGATACTGCACTTGCAGGTTTTTTCTCATCATGACCGCGCCGTGAGCAAAAGCGTTTTGCATTGATAACATCAGTCTGATCATGTCGTCCGTCACCGGGAATCGGTCAACATATCTCGTACTCATGTCTGTGTTGACGACATCAATCCAACTTCCGACCAAGCCGTATTCCGGATTGGCATCGAGAAAGCCCACCTGTTCCACAAGCCGATGGGGATGCGACCAGTCATCCTGATCCATCCTTGCAATATAGTATCCGCGCGCTTCACACAATCCGATGTTTAAGGTGCCCACGAGACCGATATTGTGTTTGTTGACGATGAGGCGTATCCGAGGGTCATGATAGCTTCGAACAATCACGGTGCTGTCGTCCGTTGAGCCGTCATCAATGATCAGGTACTCAAAATCGTTGAATGATTGGTTGAGGATACTCTCTATGGCGGTATGAAGAAACTGCCCGCCGTTATACACAGGCATTACTACGGTAACTTTTCTATCGCTCATGGGTGTTCTTCTGTAACCACCGGTACGTACGGTTGATTCCTTCCTCAATTGTGGTCAGCTGATAGCTGATGAGTGATTGCAATTTGTACGTATCGAGAACAATTTTCGGAACATCAAAACTGCGAGAACTTGTGTATTCTACCCGGAAGTCACCAATCTGTTTTCGCATAACTGCAAGAACACTATTAATGGAGTGTCCTTCACCGGAGCCAATGTTGAGTATCTTCTGTGTAACATTTTTTTTAAGCAACATGTGGAGTATTTTGGCAACATCTTGCACATAGAGATAATCGCGAACCACTTCACCGTCTCCCCACACAGTAATTTTCTCGTGACGAAGAATTTTTTTCAGCGATACATTAATAAAACCATGTTTGTCGGAGAAATGGTTTTCCCCATAGGGATTGGAAATACGCAAGATTACATAGTCAATGTGATAAAGATATTGATACAAGGCAATATACTTTTCTATGGCAAGTTTTGTAATGCCGTACGAACAAATTGGATTCGTCGCATGATTTTCACTGACTGGGCGATCGTCACTGATGCGCCCATACACTGTACCACCCGAGGAGAGAAAAACTATTTTAGGAACACTGTAATCCTTCATAAGATCGAGAAGCTGAATCGTGCCAAGAAGATTGGAACGGATGTCATATGAAATTTCATTGTTTGACGGGATTGTTGTCGACAATGCGTGAATGACAAGATTAATGGTGTATTTTTTGAATACGGTCTCCAAATCGTCTTTTTTCGTAAAATCACCTTGATACGTTTTTTGCCAGTCGTTTACGTCGTGGCTGAATGCAATGATGTTATACTCGTCATGCAACTCTTCAGCAATGTTTGTGCCAAGAAAACCCAGACCGAGAATGAGAGCATTTTTTTTCATACGTCGTTCACGGTAGTCATTTGCATTGAATCAGATGCGTATCCAGCGTTCAGGGACAAGGTCGCTGGAGTCCTTTGCTGGGTCATTGAACCATTTTTGAGGCGCGACGACAATTTGCCCATCGTGCTCTCCCAGCCACGCTCCCCACCAACTGAATGAGCTGTTTGCAATGATGTGGTGCCTACAGTGCGTCATGAGACGGAGATCTTCATATCCCTGTTCTGGGCTATTGTGGGAAACATACACAGTACGCGCAGGGAAGTGAAGATTTGCCTCTGCCCATGCGAGATCGTCAGAAAACACATAAATAACAGGATTTTGTGTTCTTCTCATGATGTGGCGCGCAGCAGCCTGGTAATATTCAATTGACGTTGTACCATGGAATTCGTTGGTCCGTTTTTCAGTAACGTAATCACCTCGCCGAACATGCACGGAAATAGCACCTTCTTGCCGCATCTGTTCAATCATTTCTCGGTTCTTTCCGGTGGGCTCTTCTTTTATCCGCAATTCGGAGCGAAGCTGTTTTGCAATGGAAGAAAAATACTTCTCGCTCTGCCAGTACCCGTCAAGGTAGGCAGGCGCCCTAGTTGTCAGGATCGCAGGATCGTACCTGAAGTCTATCTCGCGAATGTAAATCTTTTCGTTTGCAGCGAAGAGGTTGTGGATGAAGTGTTGCGGACCTGGCCGTCGCTCGTACTGGCGCAACGTGGTCGTCTCGGCCTCGGAGGCGATTTCCGTGACTGTCCGAAAATGGTCGAGTTCATAGGCTCTCTTTGTTTGTGTCGCGTACCACGACTTGTCATATTTCACGACCGCCCGCGATGATAGGGCTAAACTTCTGCCGAGCGCGTACTGAAACAGTTGGTTACCGAGTCCGCCGTGGACCTTAATCAGTATGACGTTGGGTGTATCGTTTCTTGAATTCATCAACATTTATCAGGTTAAGAATGGTCTTTCGATGTGCCTTGAAATACGCATAGGTGTACATGTTTTGCTCCGACTTGGGCAGGAGTTCCTGACGCCCCTTCCGGATGATTCCGCAACCTTCGTCGGTGTTGACCGTGCGAATCTCAATATCTGGGCGCTCCATCCGCAATTTTAAGATTGCTTTCCAGACATCTCCATGCCAGACATTGGAAGCGCGTATCCGGCGCTGGGTAATTTCTTTCGTTGGGTTACAGTCGTGTACGACAATCGCCCCTTTATCGTTGAGCCATTGCAGGGAATTGGTGATATCGCGGTAGGCCTGTTCAAAAATATGGTCGCCATCCACAAAGACAATGTCATAATTTTGCTTAATGTGTTTGGCGAAAAACTCATCTGATGGGACGGGGAAAGTTGCGTGTACTTCCGGATTTGGATCGACACCGTGTTTTAACTCGATCGCAATAGAGTCGTGGCTCCAGCCGGGTTGCGCCGGTGTATTCACTCCAATTTCTAAATATGATTGATAGTCATTCCTTTTTATCAGGGCATTGATAATTTCTGTTCGGGTCGTTTGTTTCGATTTGAATCGATTGATAATGCTTGCGCCGATCATAGCGTTTTAATAAGTTTTGTAAGTTGCAAAGCACCTATCGAAACAAGTGTGAATATTTCGTTTTATTCTCAATGACATAGTCTGGTAATTCGGATTCGTCAAGCCAGAATTTAAGATTCCGTCCGCGGTAGTCACGATTTTCCAAGAGCGCGTTTTCTAGTTGGGATTTGATCTCGTGAGTATTAAATTCTTGATGTCCATACGATTCAAGCTTTTTTTTCATTCGTTCCGCTCCACCCTGGAAAGTAAAGTGCCAACCGCCATTATTGATAACGGTATATTTGTTCTTTGTGTGTGTACGCAAATGGTTTAGGCAACTATGTTTAATATTTTTGTATTTTGTCGCCACGGTCCCGGTCCATCCAGTGGTCCAATTATCGTTCGATCGATTGTTGAGATAATAATAATAGGCAACTTGTTTGTATTTAAAAAGATCATTTTTGCTGTAGTCAATTTTCGCTTCAGGATTCCACATTTCGTCGACATCGGAAACAAAACAGAAATCATTATCTGATAAATGAACGAGGGCTTTCTTTAAGGATTCTTTTTGGTAAAATTCTTTGAGCCAGTGCGCTTCGCCTTTCGGAATGTTGTCCGACGTTAGGGCATTCAAAGTTATCTCTCTGTCTAAAGCGCTCAATTTTTTATCGTATAGCCGTTTACGCAAATCATCCTCGTCTGCCGGAGTGTCTTTTGTAACGTAATAAATAATTTTCTTCTCAAATTTGTTAAATCTTTCTTTATTTTCTTCAAATACTAACTTCTTTGGCAGTCCGGAAAACGTTTCCGCTGCCTCGACAATGACAAAATAATCTACGTACGGATCGAAGATATTCAACCGGATTTCTAGTACTTCAAGTTCGTTAAAGAAGTAGAAGGCGTCATAGATTCTAATTTTCTTCCGGTATTCAGCGATCTGAACGGTCGAAAGACTCTTTTGTGAAAAGCGTACTTTCTTCGCCAACCCCTTGAGTGATAGCGGCTGGTTTTTTAAGGCAAGTATTTTCTTTGCGGCAGCTTTCGCCCTGAGTATTGATTTGTAGCCGGCGGTTTGAATTGGTTCGGGTAGGCGTTTTTTTAGGATCTCCACGAATTCGACCTTTGTGATGGGCGTCCGGACAACGTCGATTGCTTGTTTCAACGTGTTGAACTTTCGTTTTGGCAGGATTGCAACAAAATCGTCGGCAATCGGTTTTCGCATCGCCTCGCTCAATTCGAAGTTGCAAGTCCATATCGTATACAGCGCCCGTTCGATAATATGCGCCTCTCCAGGTAACGGCGTATGTGAGACGAAGATCTTTAGGTTCTCGTAGAAGATTCTCGGGTATTTCAGGATATTCTCTTTCGGCACGATGTAGTTTGCTCCAGGGGGAAACCGGACGTAATCTGGGATCACCGGATCCTTGAAGCAAAATTTCAGGAAGTCGTTGTAGTTGGAGAAGTACTTTACGGGATGGTGGTTCAAGTACCAGCTGTTGTTGATCTCGTTGAAGCCCCCGTCAGACGAAAAGAAGGCGCTTGGCATCTTCGGATTGTGCATCCGGGGATCTTCTATCGGTGTGAAAGCGTCGTTGTTCGAAATCCCGTCGAAGAACGCCTTCGTTACGTGTCTCGGGAACACGTTTCCTTTCGTGAAGATTGTGCGATCCGGCAGACGCTCGTAATGGTCTATGATGAACGTGAGGTAATCATAGATATTGTAGCCGACGTTCGGGGGCTTTACAACCTTCTTCGGGTCGACGGTATAGGGAAGGACATCGTGTTCGCCCCGGTCGTAGATGAGATAATTATCCGTCCGTTCGGGAACCCACCCGATGTCATTGTTGTAATTCGACACGACTACGAAGTTTTTCGTTATCTTGGTTGGATAGTAGTGCGTGTGGTGTTGTTCCTTGTACTCGCGCAGCTCCTTCAGGCATGAATCGTAATCGGGGAGCTTTCCCTCTCGGTCCTGATAGTGCCAGCCTGACGTGATGTTGTAATCGCATGCCCAATAACCATCCGACCGGTTATGACCCCACCAGTATCTCGGGGCAATACAGAATTTTAGTTTTTCACTCAACCATGCAGGAAACCAGGCAAAGCTAGAGTTGGCCAAGATCAGGTAGTGCGCGTTCTTGATAACAACATAGTCCTCGGCGATGTTGAAATGGTGCACCTCGAACTCGGGAAAGAACTTCCTCGCTGTAACGACGTCGTCGGTGATTACGACGAATGTAAAACGCGGGTTAATCTTCCGCATGTGCCCGACCGCGTGGGCGTAGTAGGACTTCGGAACGAAGACGTCTGGAACATGCACATACTCGCCACCGCGGAAATTTATGACGCAGATGTCATCACTGGAATAGTCATAACATTCATACTCTCCCTTTACCTTTAGCCACTCTTGTATCTCATGCTTTCGATGAACGATATATTGTTCATCCTGCATGTTGCCGTCGATTTTCGTACTGTCAGGAGCATGAACGAGATTGTCGTCATGCGTACTGATATCGGCGTTGTCATAAGGGCGCGTCAGCCTCCTTTCCTTGTAGTAGTGTTTGATTCCTTCGGGTAGCGTTATGGGAGGCCCACCTTCCGGGCCGGATCCACCGGTAACGGGTCTGCCGAAGTCGATGTCCATGAAGTCGTTGCATTTGAACCGTTCTGGGTTCATGATGCCGAAATCGTACCGGTGATCCATTGCGATGACGCGGGTGACCACATAGCACCAAAGCTGGTTGCCGAGTCCTTGTCCGTTATAGATTTCCGTCACGAGCATTGGCGTGGCACGATTAGGTTAACGTAGCAGCTGCCGCACTTTTTCGAGAAACTGCATGGACTTTCTGTATTTTTCGAGGATATATCGATACTCCCTTTTTCGGAGCGCCTTGTCAGCGACCGTGCTGGATACTTGATGGGCGCCGGTCCGATTGACCACGTTGATCGCGTTGAGTATTTTTGGATCCCCAAACGCATCGTGACACCTTTTGTAATAATCGCAATCCATGAACCATGTGAGATTCTCGTCAAACAGAAGCGGACGCTCGTTCTTTATCGTCAATACCGAAGGGGAGCTTATCGTGTTGTTACCTAAATAGATCTTGTCGTTGTATTTCGGATAGAACGGCCTGTAGTAGTTCACGCCGTCTTTGGAATGTTCACAGGCCGTCACTAACCAACGATCTTTTATTACATCGAAGTTGTTCGCAATATTTTGCAGGGAGTTTTCGTCGTAGAGAAAATCATCCTGGAACAGAATTTTTAGCATCTTACCCGTGGCTTTGGTGATCGCATTGTTCAAGTTGGCCGATGAACTGCCGATTTTCTCGTTATACCTGTAGTAATGGATATCCAGCCTGCTGGTGTACTCGTCGCACAAGTCTTTAATGACATCGGTCCGAGAATGATCGGAAATGACAACGTCGAAATCCTTGAAGCTTTGACGAGTCAGGATATCGAAGCTCTGTTTTAAAAAAACATGGCCGACTCCATTCATTTCGTACGTGGGAATACAGACGCTCAGTAATTTCATGTTAGTGGTTTACTGGGTAAAGCGATACTGCAGCAAGTTGTTGCAAATCGTGCCGTCGACCCTGATCCTGTAACCGTACTCCTTGAGGTCTGTTTCCACGAAAAACTCGCTCGCCATCAGTACGTGATCCCGGCTGGAACCTTTAATGAGGAAGTCGATGTTAGCGAAGTATCGCCCTTCGACGAGATTGGTCGCCTTGGTTTCGCACACGATTTCTCCATTCGGGTACAGGTCGCCGGTGAAAGAATCGGCGGTTACGTCGCTATCCAGCCTGAGCACCGGACGCATGTCGTCGTTGACTACGGTAATTACCACCCTCACGTCGCGAATTTTTTCCTTGAAGAAACTCTCGTATTTCATGGCGAATCGGATACCGTCTGCACTCCATATTGCCTTCTTCTGTTGGGGGTTGGTAATCTGGATGTCAGTGAACCATACCTCGTCCTTGCCGGTCTTATCCCTCCGGTTGCGCAGCGAGACTGTAGAGGATTGATTGTTCTTGTTGAGATACTGCGCTACGACCTTTTCTGTCTCGTCGAACATTATGACCCGACCTTCCTTGAGCAGAATGCATTTCGAGCAGATTTTCCGGACAGCATCCATGTTGTGGCTTACGAAGATGACGGTTCGGCCTGCTTCCTTTGTCACCTCATCCATTTTGCCGACGCTTCTTTTTTGAAAGTCAGCATCTCCGACTGATAGTACCTCATCAACAATAAGGATGTGCGGCTCGAGATGGGCCGCAACGGAAAAAGCCAGTCGGACAATCATGCCTGATGAATAGCGTTTCACCGGAGTGTCGAGGAATTTTTCTACTCCAGAAAATTGCACAATCTCATCAAATTTTCTGACAATCTCACTCTTTGGCATGCCGAGAATGGAACCGTTCAAGAAAAGGTTCTCTCTTCCTGTAAGCTCTGGATGAAAACCGGTCCCAATTTCCAGAAGCGACGCAACATGTCCTCGTAGCGTGGCGATACCTTTTGTTGGCGCTGTAATTTGGGAAAGGATTTTAAGGAGCGTTGATTTTCCAGAACCATTTGGCCCAATGAGACCGATGGATTCACCTTTCTGAACTGAAAAACTTACGTCCTGGAGGGCCCACAGTTCTTCACGCTGCGTTTTTTCCCGAAACAGTCGAAATGGCGTTTTGGCAATTTCTACCATTGTATCACGCAGAGTTTGGTACGAAACTTGATGCGTAATAGAGTAGCTCTTGGAAAGATGTTCAACTTCGATGATTGGTTTTTCCATATGCTTATGCAACATCTGCAAAAACCCGTTCCGTTTTGCGGAAGTAGAAAACACCGAGGAAAAAAAGAAAAACCGACGATGCGAATGAAATCAGTAATAGCGATACATCAAGCTCCTTCGTGTGGATAATAATTGATCGCGCGGCTTCAATAATTCCAGTCATGGGATTGAGCGCGAGAAGCCAATGATATTTCGGGGAAACAAGTGTGGTGGGATAGATAACTGGCGTGAGAAAGAGCAATGACTGAATAAAAAACGGCAATGCATAGCGCACGTCTCTGTAGCGGACATTAATTGCAGCAAGAAATGATCCAAGTCCCGATGCGGCAAGAAATGACAGTACTACAAGTACGGGAAGGAGTAGAATACCCGGCCATGAAGGGCTAAACCCGTAGAACACAAGCATGCCTCCAAGTACAACGAATGCAATAAGAAAATCGATAATGGGCGTGATCGCCGGCGAGAACGGAAGAAGGAGTCGGGGAAAGTATATTTTTTTGATCAGATTTTCGTTCTCGACCAGAGAATTACTCGCATTGGTTAGGGCAGTCGAAAAGTAGTTCCAAAAGAGCAGGCCCGAGTAGACAAAAATAGGGTAGGGTACTCCGTCAGAAGGAACCTTTACCAATCCTCCAAAAAAAGCCGAAAAGATAACCATCAGAAGAAATGGCTGAAAAATTGCCCACAAGACGCCAATGGCCGTTTGTTTGTAGCGAACCTTTATGTCGCGCCATGTAAAAATATAGAGCAATCCGCGGAAACGCCAAAGCTCCTGAACGTTGACGGCGATCCAGCCTTTTGTTGGCTTAATAATAATATCTTTTCCCTGATACTCAGCCATGTGCGTTTTCTGAGTACCACTGATATGTTTTTTCAATACCCTCTCGCAACTCTATTGTTGCTTTCCAACCAAGTCCATTCACTTTTGTAACGTCGAGAAGCTTTCTGGGCATTCCATCAGGCTTGCTCGTATCCCAAACAATCTCTCCCTCGTATCCAGCAACGCCTTTGACCATCTCGGCGAATTCTTTGATGTTTACATCCTCACCGGTACCGATATTGACAATGTCTGGTTGGTCGTAGGTATTCATAAGAAAGACACATGCAGACGCTAAGTCGTCGACGTGAAGAAATTCTCGTTTTGGCATACCGGTGCCCCACACGATAACCGCAGGAGCGTTGTTCATTTTCGCCTCATGGAATTTTCTAATGAGCGCAGGAAAAACGTGTGATGTCACCGGATTAAAATTATCATTTGGGCCGTAGAGGTTTGTCGGCATGACCGAGATGAAGTTGTCGTTATACTGTTTATGAAAAGCCTGGCACATGAGAATCCCAGCAATTTTTGCCGCCGCATAAGGAATGTTCGTCGGTTCTGGCTTGCCGTCGAGAAAATACTCTTCTTTGATCGGTTGTGGACACTCGCGGGGATAGATGCAGCTACTGCCAAGGAACAATAATTTTTTTACCTTGAAATCATGCGCTGATTTCACCACGTTATTTTGAATTACAAGATTTTCATAGATGAAATCTGCACCTTGTGTATTATTGGCAAAGATACCTCCAACCTTTGCTGCAGCGAGAAAAACGTAGTCAGGTCGCTCCCGCTCAAAAAAATCATGCACGTCTTCAAAAATCATTAAATCCATCTCGTCTCTGGTTCGTGTAACCAGGTTTGTATAACCTTGCGACTGTAATTGTCGTAACAGTGCTGAGCCGACAAGTCCACGATGTCCCGCAACATAAATTTTAGATTCTTTTTCCATGAACTACTTCTTCAATTCTGTCTGATAATCAGCTTCGACCATCATTTTTACCAGCTCCTTAAATGATGTTTTTGGCGTCCAGCCAAATTCCCGTTTTGCTTTTGATGGATCACCAATAAGCATATCAACCTCGGTTGGACGGAAGTACCTCGGATCAATCTTGATGATCGTTTTTCCAGTAAGACCATCAAACCCTTCCTCGTCGATACCATGGCCGCGCCAGTGAACATCAATTTCGAGATGGCGTCCAGCTTCTTCGATAAATTCCCTGACGGAGTGTGTTTTACCGGTTGCAATGACGAAGTCATCCGGCTTTGGTTGCTGCAACATCATCCACATCGCCTCAACATAGTCTTTTGCATAGCCCCAGTCTCGCTTAGCATCGAGATTTCCCAAGTACAGCAGATCTTGTTTCCCAGTTTTTATTCGAGACAAGGCCTGAGTGGTTTTCCTGGTGACAAAGGTTTCGCCACGACGAGGAGATTCGTGGTTAAACAAAATTCCGTTGCACGCGAAGAGATTATAGCTTTCACGAAAGTTGATGGTAATCCAATATGCATATACCTTTGCGACGCCATACGGGCTGCGCGGATAAAACGGCGTTGTTTCTTTTTGCGGAACTTCCTGCACCTTGCCGAACATTTCGCTGGATGACGCCTGGTAGAATCGCGTATTGAGTTTTGTCTCGCGTATGGCTTCCAAGAGTCGCGTCACGCCAAGCGCATCAGTATTACCAGTATACTCCGGCATATCGAAACTCACCCGGACGTGACTTTGCGCGCCAAGGTTGTAGATCTCATCGGGAATAATTTTTTCGATCAAACGGTACAGATTTGAAGAATCTGTCAGATCGCCGTAGTGCAGTAGTAGATGTCGATCCGGAACGTGCGGATCCTGATAGATGTGATCCAGCCGTCCTGTGTTAAATGTTGAGGAGCGCCTTATTAAACCATGCACTTTATATCCCTTAGATAGCAGTAGTTCCGCAAGATATGATCCATCCTGACCAGTAATTCCCGTGATGAGAGCTTTTTTCATTATTATAGAGAATCAATAGTTTGTTTGAAGAAAAAAGTTGAAAATTCTACAGTTCAATCGTCCCCCCGAATTTAGGTAGAACTAGAAAATTTGTGACAGCTCCAAGAACAATAATCTGTTAAGAAAACAGGTTTTTATGTGAAACGATCATACCAAATACTACGGAAAAGCGCAAGGTTGCTTGGCTTGGGAGCGTATACGTTGGTTGTGTGAAGAACATTCCAGCACTTGAAGGGAGGGTGTGTACACGGTAGGATGAGTCTATGTCATTGCGTACGTATAAAAAATGGCGATGGTACGGTATCGCTCTGGTTACTACCGCGGTTCTACTTTCATGTGCGTACATGTGGTATTCGATTGGGTCGTTTCGCTACGACTCTCCGGACGAAACAGCAAACGCCTACTTCACGCAAAGAGTGATCGAAGGAAAGGGCTTGCGTGTCTGCGAGCCACCATACAGCATAGTCGAGGATGCACCCCACCCGAGGTCAACGGCCATCAGGAATGGCTGCCTTGTGCCCGGGAGTTTTTTAGGGCAGGATCTCTTCTACGGAATTTTTGGACTGATCCTTGGGAACTGGGTCGTGCCACTTCTTTCCTCGTTGCTGACGATTGCGGCGCTCGTCGGGCTGTTTGACGTTTTTCGAAGGGTGATGGGAAAACGCCGAGCAGTCTTTGGGGTTGTGCTTGCTGGTGTGCAGCCTGCATTTTTACTTTTTGCAAGCAGGCCGTATTACCACAACATACTCTTTCTTGATTTTCTGATTTTTGCACTGGCATCGTTGTTTCGTGCGGTTGCGAAAAACGATCTCCGCTGGTACGGTCTTTCCGGGTTTTTCGTAGGTCTTGCACTGAGCGTTCGTACATCTGAAGCGCTTTGGGTACTCCCGATTTTGCTGCTTACGGCAATTGTTCCAAAATGGCGATCATGGAAAGGCGTGTTTGTGGCCGGAGCGTTTCTTCTTCTTGCCATGCTACCCGTCTTCTGGGCAAACACTGCCGTTTTTGGAGTCCCATGGCGCACCGCCTATACATTGAGCGTGGATGAGGGGTCGGGGCAGTTGTCTGACATCACTGCGCGGCTTGTGTTGCCGTTTGGCACACATCCGGTTGCCGCTATGCAGGCTGTGAATCGGTACATCCTCGGTCTCATGCCATGGATCGGGCTCCCTCTGCTGTTTGGAATCCTCGTCGCGGTCCGTACTATCCGTCGGCTTTCAAGTTTTTTCCGCTGGTACACGATTGCGTATCTTTGTATGAGCGGATGGCTTATTCTGTACTACGGATCCTGGCAGCTCGCTGAGTACAACGACCCGACGCTCGTGTTTCTCTCCTCATCGTACATCCGGTACTGGCTGCCGATTTTCGTCTTCGGTACGCCATTCATCGTTCTCGGAATTGAGCACATCCATGCGCAGTTTATGGCTGGAAAATTTGCTTTCTTGCGCACTACACTGCTTCTTGGCTTGATCACGGTTCTTTCGGTCAATCTTGCGTATGCCGACCCGCTTCATGGACTTATCGCAGTTCGTTCTCGCGTGCAACAGTACAAAGCAACGTCTGATGCGATCACGGATATTGTACGACCAGCAGACACTATCATTGCCGGGTTTCACGATAAAGTATTTTTCCCTGACCGGTCGGTTGTCGTCAACCTTCCCGAGAACGCCACGCAGCGACGCGTAGTGCTTCATCAGCTCTGGCAGCGCGGGCGGCTGTATCTTTTTCAGGGAGTGATCGACGAGCCGGCCATACAAAGCGGAGCGCTCCTGCGTGCGGAAGGTCATGTGCTGACATCGGTAAAGACCGTTGATGAGGGAACGCTCTATCGCGTCGAACCTTGATTTTTTGAAGTAACAGTGTACACTAGGAACGTTTTCCATGCATAACTTTCAGACCGACGATCACCAACTGCAAAGGCTTCAGCGAACGACACGGATCGTGCTCTGGGCATTGGTGTCCCTGTTTTTCTTGTTTCTTTCCCTGAAGCACTACGTTCCACTTGGACGGTTGACCATTGCGTACGACGTCAAACGCGGATCTCCGCATATCGAAAGCTTTGCCTCAAAAGAACCAGACCGGCTTATTGGAACGCCCAACAAGAAAGGGAGCGACAGCAAATACTTTCAGCTGATTACCAAAACGCCGCTGTATTTTGACGTGCGCGTGCCACGACCCTTCCGCCAGGCAACGGTTACTCTCCAGTATCAAAACCCTGACAATCAGCCGGTTATCAAACTTGGTGTGCTTCAAAAGGGAGCGTCAGCATACGCCTATCGCGATCTGGCATTTGCAGAACCGATACTCGACAACCTTCCGGAATACTGGGACAAGATCCAACAGGGCGACCTTGTTTTGTGGCAAAAGAACAATGAGCTGTTAAAATTAGAAAAGAAGCTCAACGAGCAAAGACAGGAAAAGCTTGATTTGTTTGACACGGAACAAGCGAGGCAGATACAAGATACCGAAGAGAAAGTGAAGCAAAAACAGCTCTCGAACGACGATCTCGAACTGCTCAAACAAGATCTGCAAGATACGCGCACGACAGAACTTGCAGCGCTGGATTCGCAATATGCAGTCAAACCCGAAGAACGGCCCAAGACACCATTCGTTTCCATCTCCGATTTTCTGAATGCAAAAACAGATCCCAGAGTGACAGCAGTGTACAATGACGAATTACCGCCAAGGGTGGATCTTTCGCAATACACACCATCAACAACACCGACGAAAGTTGATGCAAGCCTTCGCGGACAACACGAGATAGAAACAATTATAGGAGAAGGGGAAAGGCTGAGGTTTGCATTTACCATTCAGGATATCAACCGGCACGAGGGGAAAGATGATTTCCAGGTCAGCGTATGGGATGATGGTCGTAAAGTTACGGAACAAAAAACAACCGGCATTGGTTCAACGTTAGCTACGGGGAAACCATCAAAGGTACAAACTGTCGTTGTTGAAAAAGAAGGGTTGCCGGCGGGACTCTACACACTCAAAGTGAACGCACCGGACGATATTTTTATCAAGCAGATCGAGACGGCACAGCATCTGCTGCAATTCCGGGGAATGCTGTATCCGACGGATAATGACGAATACCGCGTGCTGCTTGGCGAGAAAAAAACCGGACCGACGAAACTCGTCACCACAGGTACTTGGCTGACGGCGTCGACCTCACACTCCGATGGTTTGCAAACAATCACCGCAGGCAACAGAAAGATCACCATGACACAACTTCATACTCAGTACCGTCTCGACGGGCTGTCGGGTGTGACGACGGTGACGGTGCCAAAAAACGATGTTCTGCTGAGTACTGATGGTGTCTTTGCCTTTTCGACGGACCAGCTTTTACCCGATATACAACACTACCGACCGCTGGATGCGTCCGTCAACCTCAATACCATAGATTATATCATCGCCAGATATCCGCAAGCGAAAAAGGTCGGTGACTGGCTCAAAGCGTCTGCAACCGTCAAGGGAAACGAACTCTATGTCAAAAAAGGCACGATTGGTTTCATTGTTGACGCTCCGGGACTTCCAGAAAACAACCGGACACTCAAAATACGTTCCATCCGCATCCAGCTTGAAAAAGAGCCGTGGACCCCATCAAAGGCATGGACAAAGTTAAAAAAGTTGATATGGAAAAAATGACCGTTCGGGATATTTTCAGCCGAGCAGTGACGACGGCACACTTTGGACGCTTTCTGGCCAATGAAATCTTTCGCATGCTCCTTCTTGTGTATCTGCTGCTCTACCTGCTTGAACAGTACGTTCCCGGATTTGTCACGTATAGCGTCAACCTCACGTGGATGCTTGTTGTCGTGATTGTCACAGGCTGCATCGGCGCGCTGTTTCCGGAAAAAAACGTTGCAAAGCAGCAAAACACGCCGCTGCGAATACGTGATTACGTTTTTGTCATTCTTCTCGCGGTAGCCGGCGGTGTTCTTGTCTACGTCAAGGTGAAATCGATGGGAGCGTTCTCCATTCCTCTCTCCATTTTGAGCGCATTGATTATCGCGCTCCTCTCTGTTCTCCTCATGACGGATAAAGAAGACGACACTGAGTAAGCCGAGTTGTTACTGCCGCTCCAACGCTAGGGGAAACGGGAAAGGTTGCAGCGATGCTCTTGGCACATGCGTTGCCCGGATCGATGGAACTCGAAGAAAACGGCGACAACGAGTGACAAGGCGCGTCGTATGCGTCGATAACAACAAAAACCAGCATTCGCGACGCTTGATCGACACTGGCCTTTCTGCTACCGTAATGACGGAGCGGAAAAGCCTTTGAATCTTGTCATAATTTCATGAAAGTAACGGTTATCGGAACAGGATACGTTGGACTTGTCTCGGGAGCCTGTTTTGCCGAACTCGGACATTACGTCACGTGCTACGACATCGACGAAAAGAAAATAGAGCGACTAAACAACGGCGATGTGTCCATCTTTGAGCCTGGCCTTCGGGAAATGATCGGGAGGGCAGTAGCGGCTGGATCGCTTACGTTTACCACAAATGTCAGCGAAACCATACGTTCAACAGACATACTCTTTATTGCCGTTGGAACGCCGCCCAAAAACGACGGTTCCGTTGATATGCAATATGTTCATGCCGTTGCGGATAGCATCGGAGAGTCACTGCCCGCCGACGCTCAGTGTGTTGTTGTTACGAAGTCCACCGTTCCTGTCGGAACCGCGCAAGAAGTGTCAAAACGGATCAACGTGGGGATACGGAAAAGAGAAGTTACAGCAAAGTTTAGCGTTGTTTCGAATCCCGAATTCTTGCGCGAAGGAAGCGCTGTTCATGACTTTCTCGAACCCGATCGGGTTGTCATAGGGTATCAAGACGATTGGGCGCGAAAACAAATGGAGGTACTCTACAAACCCTTTTTGGCAAAAAATGTTCCATTTTTCTGGATGGATACAGCTTCGGCGGAAATGGCAAAATACGGCGCAAACACCATGCTGGCTTCGCGTATCTCGCTTATAAACGAAATGGCAAGACTTTGCGAGGCCACAGGCGCGGATATCGAAAAAGTTCGTAAAGTCTTAGCTAGCGATAAGCGCATCGGGCCGCATTTTCTGCAGCCGGGTATCGGGTATGGTGGAAGCTGCTTTTCCAAAGACGTGCGTGCGGTAGTTGCTACAGGCAAGGAAAAAGGATTGTCGCTTTCATTGCTGAACGCGGTCGAGTTGGTGAATGAAGAGCAAAAGCAGTATTTTGTCCAAAAAATTCTTGACGCGTTTCATACTAATGTTCAGGGGAAGAATCTTGCAGTATGGGGGCTTGCATACAAGTCAAACACAAATGATATGCGTTCTGCGCCATCAATTGCCGTGATTCGGCGCTTAGCGGGCGCGGGCGCAACAGTACAAGCATTTGATCCGCAGGCCGTGGACGAAGCGAGAAAAGTTTTTCATGAAACGATTCGCTATGCGGGTTCGGCAGAGGAATGCCTGACTGACGCTGATGCGCTCATTGTGCTGACCGAATGGGATGAGTTCCGAAACCCCGATTGGCAAGCGCTTCGTTCCCGCATGGCGCAGCCGTGGGTTTTTGACGGGAGAAACATGTTTGATCCGGCCGAAATGGAGCAACGCGGTTTTCGCTACTGGAGCATCGGTCGCCGTGATCCACGTTCTCTTGACGACGCAGAACCATCCTAAGGCTTGCCAAACAGCCGCTTCCTGACGTATTATCGAGAAGTGTTTGTTCTTGATTCGTTAACGATTGTGCATGAAAGGCATCATTCTCGCCGGAGGCTCAGGGACACGCCTCTACCCGATCACAAAGGCTGTCAGCAAACAGCTTCTGCCGATCCACGACAAGCCGATGATCTATTACCCGCTGAGCACGCTGATGCTTGCGGGTATGCGTGATATTCTCGTCATTACGACGCCGCACGAACAGGAACAGTTCCAGAGACTCCTCGGCGACGGCTCGCAATGGGG
>CAYINT010000002.1:0-20911 GCA_964364875.1 uncultured Gammaproteobacteria bacterium
GTTTTATCAGCTGCGATCATTGGCCTTGTCATAATTTTGCTTGCCTGGGCTATTGTTAACTACGTCCTCGGCACGACCTCAAACATTTCGGAGTAGTTTTGGTTGACTGCCATTAAACTTTGAAAAGAGGCGGCTTTGTGTGCGGAGGGCATAATAAAGATGCTGGACCGGTACCGTACTACAGTATAGTGCGGTATTGGTTGTATGCATCGGCCAAATCGGAACGATCATGGGTTATTTTGTAGTCCAGATGATAGCGAGGCCCGCGATGTTTGCTGCGGTGGCAAGACGCTAGCAGTAGGTTGCAGAACATTTTTGCGGTACACTGCTTCTATGCGCATACTCCTCGTCCGCACTGCTTGCTGGCTTGTACAGCACGAACGCATTCTCATAGTTGGCAGCGCGGTTATTTTTGTTCTCGCCGCGGGAACATTTAGCCTTGTCAAACTTGCAGCGCACGGCTATAACGCGCTTGATCTTGCCATCTTCGCGCAAGTCATTGACAAAACAGCGCACGGTCAGTTGTTTGGTTTCGGGATACACCCGCATCTCTACTTTGGCGATCATATCGACATTTCTTTGCTCCTGTTTGTCCCTTTCTGGAAACTCCTTCCTTATGCTGGAACGCTGCTGATCCTGCAAACCGTCATTCTCGCGTTTGGAATCTGGCCGCTCTGGTTGCTGGCAAAAGAGCGGCGTCCGCTGTTCCGCCTTGGCATCGTTTGGGTATATCTCGGTACCGTTCTTGTCCATAACATTGCCGCGTTTGAATTTCACACGCTTTCCCTTATTGTCCCTCTTCTTTTGACCGCTGCGTTTGGCTATGCGCAACGGCGATTCCGGCTGTTTGCTCTCGCGCTTTTGGCAACGCTATTGGTTCGCGAAGATATGGGCCTGGTTGTCGCGGGTTTTGGCCTGCTTGCGCTTGTAGAGCGGAGATCGTGGCGATGGAGCATTCCATTTCTCGTTTTCGGAACGGGATGGTTTTTTGCTGGAATCTACCTCACGGGAATTTTCAACAATGACCACTATAAATTCCTCGCGTACTATTCCTGGCTTGGATCGTCTGTTCCCGAGATTGCAAAAAACGCTGTGCTCCATCCCTGGCTGCTGGCGGTACGGTTGTTTGCGCCGCAGAACATCCTGTTTGCCGTCGCAAGCATCTTGCTCTTCGCTGGATTGCCGCTTTTGGGTTGGAAAAAACTGCTTCCGGCGTTTCCATTTGCTCTCGCGCTGTTTTTTACCGGCTTTGGCGGCGACGAGATTACCTTGCGAACGCATTACATGGCAGTGTTCGTTCCGTTTTTGTTGTGGGCAAGCATTGAAGGGCTGCGGCACATTCAGGAACAAGGCCTGCCGATCGGAAAACGCCTTTTCGATCATCCAGCCGCGCTTGCCTGGCTTGCGCTTGCCGGAACAACGCTGTATGGATTTTTCACGCTCTCGCCGTTTGGCCCATCAGGCATTTCGTCGCTCATCAAGGCGTATCGTGAGTCAACCGTTGCCGTTGAGAACGCGCTCATTGCCGCAATTCCCGATGATGCGGCCGTAGCAGCGAGTTACAGTGTTCTTCCTGACCTCGCAAACAGAAAGGAGCTTTATAGTCTCCATTACGCCTTTGCCGGTAAACGTCAGCTTTCGTCACTTCCCTACGCGCTGCCGGAAGATACGGACTGGCTTTTGTATGACGCGCGTGACTATCTTGCCTACACTGCGCAATGGAACGGTCAGGAAAAATTGACGGGCGGCGATGACCGGCTGCGCGCTTTGTTGCGGGAACGGAACTTTGGGCTGGTTTCATTCGACGACTCTTTGCTCCTTTTTCGACGAAACGCGCCGGGCCTGCCTGCGTTGTATGAAGTTGGAACGGAAGTGGAAGGCCGGATGGTTGCCAAGCAACCGGGCGCGAATATGCAATTACTTGCTCTTGCCGGGCAAGATCGGGAGCTGACAACGGAGAGCCGGTTATTTAACGAAACAACGCGAACATTCCTGCCAATCACGCTGAGCTGGAGCGTTGTCCGCCGTGACGAACAGCCCTTTGAACTCCAATTCCAGCTCGTTGACAGCCAAAAACACCTTGTCTACAAACGGCGGTATCCGGTTGCGTATGGATTGTTCCCGACTCCGGAGTGGAAGGCTGGCGAACCCGTCACTGTCCGGTACAGATTCCTGATTCCCAAACTTCCCAAAGGAACATACACGGTGCAAATACAAGCCGCAACGGTCAAGGGTTACCTGACATTGGATCCGAAATTGTCCGCCGAAACGGCAGTCACGAAAGTGGCACTTGATGGCAAGCCGTGGGTGCTCGGGACGCTTTCACGGTAGCACGCGGTAGACCGTTACCTTGCCTTCGGTATGAACCGGAACAAGATACGATTTTTGCGCCGGATCGTAATCGCCAATCGGATCTTCGTACGGTCCAAAAAGAACGTACATAATCCCGTTTGTTACAAGGAACCGGTGTTTTGCCGTATCGTCGGTGTTCGTCTTCCAAAACCAATTGAACAAACGGTCAATTTTTTCCGGCCAACGAATGGTCTGATGCCCATGACCGACAAACACACGCCGTCCGGTCATAGCGGGAATGATGTTGCCAATAAACGGATGCGCAAGAATGACTGCATCCGGCGGCGTGCCTGTTTCCAGCCACTGAATCGCCTGTGCCTCATCGCGCCGAATGTGGTAAATGGAGGCTGCAGGATTTGCTTCCCAGTACATCGCCCGCGCAACAGTGATCAAACTGGACAGAAACAAGCCAAGTCCAATAGTCCAGCCAGCGGCAGCGAGAACAATCTGGCGTGTCCAGCGATGACGCCGAAGAACGACACTCAGCCAGGTCCAGCACACATCAATCCCGACAGTGGCGAGGATAGCAAGCGGGATGTGCAATCCATTGCTAAACCTCCTGTTAATCTGCACGGGAACGTAGAGGAGCACAATGCTTGTCACCGCCCAAGTTAGGATAAGCAGTTGAAAGGCATTTCTAGTTTTTCGCCATGCCATCCAACCAAGTACGGCAAAAGGAACAACGAGTCCGTACCCGAGAATATAGCTGTGTGGGAGTGGTGACGTGGTAATGTTTTGCTGTACCCAAAAACCGATAGCAGGCTCACGGAGACCAGCAACGACAAACGCTAACATTGGCAAGAACGCAATTATGCCGGCAAGAATCATCGCGCGAAGCGCAAGGGGAGCGATAGTATACAGGTAATTTTTTTCGCGAATCATGCGGATGACAAGAAATATCGGCAAAAGGACGGCACAAGTAACAATGTCATATGGATGCACAATGGCAAGCAGCGCGACAAGCGCAACAAAAAGCTTAATCGTATCCTTTTTTGTGGTAAGAAAGCTCCATACTATAGCCAAAAGCAATAACTGCGCAAGAATAAAGAGCGGGGAATGCGCAAGCGTTAAAAACGTGTTTGCCTCAGGAATCCATTGATCGGCCGGCAGTAATAGGATAATTTGCAAGTTGTCACTGGTGTTGACATTGAAAGAGAAAAACGTTCCGATGCCAGAAGAAAACGCCAGCAACAGTATGGCGAGAATCCTTTGGCGTTCTTCATAAAAGAGCCTGCAGATAAAAAGACGATACAAAAACAACAGAAAGGCTGTGCCGAACGCTATGCGTACAAGGTGAAACAAAACAGGAATTGCAATTCGCGTCATTCCTGCGATCCAGCCAAGCGCAAGCCACAGCGGCTGGAACAATGAACCGCGTTGCGGCTCGCTTGTGTACAAGTTTTCCAAAAATACCCTGCCCTGCGAAGCTTGCTTGATCATGGAAAAATACACGTTGGTATCCGCCGGTCCAAGCGGATTCGTCCAAAGGTATGTTGCTTGGCTTCCTGCGCGGATCGCGCCGAAAATGTAGGGCAAAGAACTTAGAATAATTGCCCCAATGACGATGGCAACAATCCAGCGCCGTTCTCGCTGCGCGGTTGAAGCGGAAAAGATACTCATTGCAAATCCGTGCTTGTTATGTGATAGATAGTAAATCCGTCTTTGTCATACACAACGCTGAGAAACGGATATTTGCTCGGTTGAAAACGAAACTCGGCTGCGTCATCAGGAATATGCAATCCTTCGCGGATAATCCATGTCGGCGGTTTGCGTTCCAGATTGCTGACGAGAACGTACTGAATATTATAGCTGCGCAAAAAAGAGCGAAGTCCGTCTGCAGAAAACTCACCATGGTAGATCTGCAGGCTTGTAGCAATCCGTTGATGATAGTCGGCAGTAAACCCGCCCGACGTAAAATAGGCGCGGCGCTGGCTTGCCTGTGCAAACAACGTATCCCAAGCGGGTGATGTCACAAATGTCGCATCTGACGGAAGGTTTTCCCGTATCCACAGCATGCCTCGGGCAGCCGGTCCACTAAGATAGCGGTAGGGCGCTGCTGAAACATAAGATCCTGTCGCATTGACGAGAATTTGTAACGCATTTGCGCTGAGAAGAGGCGGAATAATGAAAAGCAGGCTATACCGCAATCGAGAAGTTGCGGCGTGCTGCCACAGCACTGCAAAGCCAAGTGCGCAAAAAAATCCGAGGGGAAGATAGATGGTAATAAGCGTTCTGCCGGCATAGGGATACGGAGAAAGTAGTAAAAGCACATTCACAGTGAGCCACGTAAGCATAAACGTTCCGAAAGGCGAAGAACGCAGCCATGTTCTTTTCCCGATTATCCCGACTACAACAAGGGGAAGGACAACAAGGTAGGAAAGCGCCTGTTCCCATCGTAAACCACTTACTCGGAAAATACCGATAAAACTGCGGAGAACCGGATCGCGATAGACCGACCAAGCAAGGTACGCATAACTCAGTCCTATGCTGCTGATGACAAGAAAAAAAGCACCGACATGAAAACGCTGCGTTTGCATCCAGCGAACAAGGAGAAATATCAAAGCAACGCCAAGCCACAGCGGAAGAATGTACGGATGAATCATCGCCTGCAAAAGCGCGATGAGATGAAGCAATGCTATTCTTTGCCATGTTGTACCTGATTGCGTGATGTTTTTGAGAAACAGTAAAAAGTAACCGAGAGTAAGACTTAGCGTCGCTGTGCCAAGCGGCGTATACGCAAGTGATGCAAAGACGGAGCTTTCGTGGTTTACCCAAAACAATCCGCCGGTTGTTGTTATTCCGAAAACAAGCCACTTCGTCATGCGGTTTGAAAATCCCGCATAGTCCAAAAAGCGCCAGAGCAAAATCACAAAAAGGAGAATCATAACGTCCCGGGCGAGATGCCACATAACAAGTGTTGGAATATGAGCAGCGTTTGCGAAATAACCAAGAACGAGAAATAACGGATGGAATGTCGAAGGCACCGGACGCTCTGCGGGAACCATAAGGATCGGCAGCATGACGCGCCCAAGCCGGGCTTGATCAATAAGCGAAAGATGGTTAAAAACATCGCCCGCAGATTCCACAGTATTGCCCGTATACTGTCCGCCTGCGGGCCGCTGCATCCAACTGAGAATAGGCGGAACAGAGGTTACAACGACAAGAAACATCCACAGTCCGATAAGAAAACGCCAAGGCATGGGGCTTATATTGTGTGGGCTAGAATATTGCATACGTGAAAGAGCCAAGTATGCTCAATAGTATCAGAACCGGCGCGGCTTTCGGACTTTTCCATAAAACGATAAGCGGAATAACCCATAACAGATACCAGGGCTGATAAAATGACATTGCAAACACCAAAAACCCTGAAAAGTAGAGCAGTGCGGCGGTCGGCAACTCTTTACCGAATGATCTCCATGCCATGCGAGCGATCCAAAAAAGAGTTATTGCAAATCCAACAATGCCTATGGCATGGACAACAGTAGCCGCAGTCGCTGGATTCGGAATGATTGTGACTTGAAAAAGCCATGCCAGCAGCAGCAAAGGATGATAAACGGGCAAACTAAACGTTGCGCCAAGCATTGCCATTAAACGAAAAGTGGCCAAACCGCTCCAAAATGGCAGAAACGCAATAATGGCGAAAATGAACGCAACAGCTGCACCCACGCCCGCATGCAACAATATTCGCCGTTTGGGTTTTTCCCGCAGCATGACAAGCAAAAAAACTGGTAGCAAGAATAACGGTACAAATTTTACCAGCGTTGCGATACTAAGCGACAGTAATGAAAATACATGCCACTTTCGTTGGAATGCAAACACCGCCAGTATCGCCCATACCATCATAAACATATCATTGTGCGCGTTGTTCCCGACCTCAAAAAGCACATAGGGATTCCACGCAAATAGCAGCAGGCGCCGGTCACGGTAGTTTTCGGGCAACATCAGCCAAAGCAACGCCACGCTTGCTAAGAAACTTATCACAGCGATGCTTCGAAAAAGAAAAACTCCACGTTGCAGCGAATTGCCCGCAACGCGCATGATATCCGCCTCAAGTGATGTCCACAACGGCCCATAGTTGGTTTGGAATGGGTGTTTCGCATACGTCGCGTCAAGATACACATCCCGAATCTGCGCGTCCTCGCGAACAGTATATGGATTTTCTCCGTGCACGGCGACGAGGCGGCCGTAGTATCCATACGCGTACACGTCGCCAGAGGCTAATGGCGGCGCGAAGAAAAGTGGTAATACGAGTAGCGCGCTCCCAAACAACGCCATTCGCGCTGTTATTGGCCGCGATAACCTGATCTGCCATAGCAGGACCAATACAAGAATGGTAATAATTGGCAAGAGAACTGTTCTCGCGATCGCCGTATCTCCAACTGGCAGGCCAGAAACAACGTGAAAACGCATGCTCTCAATGAAGGGCGCGTTTGGGTACAGTGGCGGAATGATGCGATAGGCCCAGGACAATACAAAAACAACTATTAGATAAAACCATGGTGTTCGCCAAAAGGGGATGGAAGAGTTTGTTCCCCTTTGTTGTATTCCCGCCTTTCCCATTACGCCCGTGGGACAAGAGTATCTACGGCAGTGGTCTCGGGGAGTTTTGCCGACAGCATCTTATAGATTGTCGCGTCTTCATCTTTGTACACCTGGACGGCGCTTGGAAGCTGCTGCATGACGCGATTGAACGCATCATGGTCGCTGGCAACAAGCACGTACGAACTGCGCAGATCCTGCGTAATGATCTGTTCCGCGTTGTCGGAGATCTTTCCACTCGACAGATCAGCCCAGCGCTGGTACAGCCAACGGTCTTTATTGTACATGAATGTCGGATCAAGGCCGACAATATACCGGTTCTCACTGTTATGATAGAAAAGAATCGGGAATTCATCCCAGTCGCTATGCACGATAATTGCATTTTTGGGCGCATGGGCAGCAAGCCACTGGCTCGCTTTTGCCAAATACGTCGTTGAGAATCCGCTTTTCAGGTCTTTGTTGAGTTGCGCCGTATCGCGGACGATAATAACTGAGGATGTTGCGAGAACGTAGACTATCATCAGCGTTCCAACGGCAACATGCTTTTGGAATGTTGCGCAAACAACTCGCCAGAGCTCCCGCCACTGCTCGCCGGCAAAAGCATCGCGCCAGGCAAACGCGGCATAGAGTGTTGCAAAGGGAACGTAGAGTTCAACGTATCGGCGTGATTTCAATGTAATGCCAAAAAAGAACGCGGCAAGCAAAAACAGCGTCCACGTTTCGGCGCTCATCTTGCGATGCCGGATAAAAAAGAACGCCGTTGCCGTCACAACGCTGATGGAAACAAACACAGTATTCGCTAATAACTCAATGAAGCCGTACGGCCGCCATTCTCCTCCCACATTGATGACCTTTTGAAAATTCACGATGCCGATCTGCACAAGCTGCTGCCAGTAGAAGAACAGGTTCTGCGGGAAAAACGGGTTGATGAGCACTCCCGCAACGATGCCAAGAACAACGGCGAGGAGCGCCAGCAGTCCCGGATGACGGCTTAACGTTTTCCAGTGCCAACGCCAGGGAATAAACTTTCGATAGATCTGATACAGCGCCCGATGGTGTGCCCAGTCCCACACCGTGCTCACAAGCGCGTAGAGTCCGGCAAACACGGCGAGAAGCGCAAACCCGCCATACGTCCACACATACAAGAAACCGAGCGCTGCAAGCGGCCATACGCGTCTGCGGAATAGAAGCCACAGACCGATGAGTAAAAGGATGATGGAAAGCCCCGGCGCTTTCACAAGGTTGATGCGAAAAAGAAAAGGATTGGTAACAAGAAGCACGGCGATGGGAACATACCAGAATCGCACATGGAAACGAATGAGAAAACCGGCAATCAATGCAAACAATGTTGCATTCATCAAGGCAGTCGCAAGCTTCGCGCCAAGAAACGGGTTGGGAAGATGCACAAAGGGAATGAGAAGAACGTGGTAGAGGAAATGTTGGTCAGTATAGCGCTCGGCAAGCGGCGTAAACGCCAGCCAAGGAAACGTTTCTAAAACGCCCTGCTGGCTGATGAGCTGCGAAACTTTTATGTGATAGAAAGAATCAGGATCAGGAAATACGGGTTTAGCCTGGAGAAACAAAAATAATCCGAGCGTCAGAACAAAGACGGTGAGCGCGGGCAGGAGTATTGGGCTGGAACGCGACAAACGCATGCGTATAGTATAGCAAGAAATTGACGCAAACAACAAAAGTTGCTATAATCGTCCTACGGCGCAATGCTCTCTCTTTGTGACGCAAAGGAATTCTTCGCGTATGTCTGGACATTCCAAGTGGGCGCAAATCAAACGGCAAAAAGGCGCTGCCGATGCCAAAAAGGGCGCGCTCTACACAAAACTTGGCCATGCAATCGCGCTTGCGGTCCGTGAAGGCGGCAAGGATCCAGCCATGAATGTGAAGTTGCGCCTTGCGCTTGACAAGGCGAAGGCGTCAAACATGCCAAATGCAACGATTGATCGCGCTATCGCGCGCGGCGCTGGCGAGGGGGCCGACCAACAGATGCTGGAAGAAGTGCTGTATGAAGGATTTGCCCCGGGCAGCTCGGCATTGCTTGTTGAAGCGGTTACGGACAACCGCAACAGAACGAATGCGGAAATCCGGCGCATCATTTCCAAGGCTGGCGGCAGTTTGGGAAGTTCTGGCAGCGTGCAATGGCAGTTTGAAAGTGCCGGTGAAATCTTTTTGACCACCACCGCGCTCACCGACGAGCAGGAACTTCTGCTTATTGACGCCGGCGCCGATGATATCAGCCGAGAAACAGAAGGCACGGTCGTACGGACAAAACCAGATAAATTGGAAGATGTGAAGCGAGCAGCAGAAAAGAATAGCCTTGCGGTGGAAAACGCCGAGATTGGTTGGGTCCCGAAAACGCCGGTAACACCCAAATCTGACGCGCAGCGGGAACAGATTCAGTGTCTTGTTGCAACGCTCGAAGAACTTGATGAAGTGACTCGGGTAACAACAAATGCCGCGCTCTAAAGCACATGACCGCTCCGGAATCTTGCGCGTCCTCGGTCTTGACCCCGGTTTAACGCGCACCGGCTATGCTGTCATTGTCGTACACAACCGGAAACTCAATCTCAAGGCTTACGGCTGCATCTTTACGGAAAAGATTCCGACATACGGAGAACGGCTTCTCGAAATTGAATCAAGGCTTACCGCGCTGATACAACGGCACCGGCCGACCAATGCGGCACTGGAACAGCTCTTTGTAACGAAAAACCTTAAAACCGCAATTGCTGTCGGCCAGGCGCGGGGCGTCGCGGTATTGACGCTTGCGCGGGCGCGGGTTCCCGTTGCGGAATGCACACCGCAGCAAGTCAAAATTGCCGTCACGGGATACGGTCGCGCAGATAAGCAACAGGTGCAACGAATGGTGCAACGTTTGTTCCATCTGCAAGAGATTCCGAAACCCGATGACGCCGCTGATGCAATTGCCGTTGCGGTTGCCGCCACGTTAACCCTTCAAACTCGAATTCGTTTGTAACCATGGCCAATGAAATTACTATAGCGTTTGTTGCAGCTGAGGTTTCCCCTTTTTCCAAGGCAGGAGGCGTTGCTGATGTTGCCCGCTCGCTTCCGAAAGCGCTCCGTCGGCTTGGCCACAATATATTTGTGATAACGCCTCTTCACGGCATTATTGACCGGGAAAAGCATCATCTGTTTCAGCTTGCAAGCAATGTTCCCGTCCACATGGCGAAAGACGCGGTCGAAATGGCCGACTTCTGGCAAGGAGAGCTTACGGAAGGCCTGCCGGTGTATTTTATTGATCATAAGAATTTCTTTTCCGGCCATAAAGCGATTTACGGCACCACCGATCAAAACAAGCGATATTTCTTTTTTGATGTTGCCGTTTTTCAGCTCTTGCGATTTCTCCAGAGGTCGCCGGAGTTTATCCACTGCAATGACTGGCAAACCGGCCTCATACCATACTTTCTGCGCGGCCGGTATCGGGATGAGCCGTTATTTGCAAAAACGCGGTCAGTGTATACCATCCACAATCTCACTTTCCAATTCGGGCAAGACTGGTGGTCGGTTCCGCCGGAAAAACGCGATGATTGCCACGGCCAGTTGCCACACTTTCATGATGAGCGTAAGCTTGTCCGCGTCAACTTTGCCAAACGCGCAATTATGAACGCTGACATTATCAATACGGTAAGCGAAACATACGCGCAAGAAATATTGACAAAAGAATACGGCCAAGATCTCCACCGAGTTTTGCATCGGCGCAAAGATCGCGTTTTCGGGATTGTTAACGGCATTGATTACTTTGACTACAACCCGGCAAGCGACCCTGGTCTGTACCGCAATTACGACACTGACTCACTTCACATCAAAGACAAAAACAAGCGGTTTTTACAGCGGGAACTTGGCCTTCCGGAAGACTCCAGCATACCCATCATTGGGATGGTGTCACGACTCACGGAACAAAAGGGATTTGATCTCATTCTTGAAGTCCTGGAGCCTCTCATGCGGCTTGATGTGCAGATTGCCATCCTCGGCGGCGGCGATAAACAGTACCAGCAGTCATTGAAAAGCGCGGCGCGGAAGCATCCCAAACGTCTGGCGGGGCATTTTGAATTCTCCGCAGATCTTGCAACGCGGTTCTATGCGGGCTCGGATATGTTTCTTATGCCGTCCCGTTTCGAACCGTGCGGCCTTGGACAACTCATCAGTTTGCGGTATGGCTCGGTGCCGATCGTCCACGCAACCGGCGGCCTCGTCGATACGATCAGCGATTTCAATCCGAAAACAGAGCACGGCAATGGTTTTGTTTTTACAACGTATGATTCACGGGACATGCTTGTCGCTATCGCACGGGCAATAGAGGAGTACAAACGTCTCAATGTATGGCAACGGCTCGTGAAACGCTCAATGCAACAATCGTACTCATGGGAAATTCCCGCGAAAAAGTATGTGACGCTGTACCGCAAAGCAAGAACTTTAAAACCTCATGGCGCATAGAGGATTTTGCAAAATTGTGGTACAGTGCCAGCACACAATAAACAGCCCACAGTATTTAACGGTAACATATTTCACTGCATTGCTGGCTGTCAGTGCGTTATGGGTTGTCAGTGGTAAGTCGTAAGTTGTCATGTATTGGGCACACTTTCTTCATCTTTACCAGCCCTCGGAACAACAACCCGACATTCTCGAGGCAGTGGTCGCGCAAAGTTATCGGCCGCTTTTTTCCAATCTTCGCAGACAAACGAGAGTGCGGTGTACGATCAATGTTAACGGCGCATTATTAGACCTCTTCGACCGGTACGGCTACCGCGATCTTCTTGATGATCTTCGTGCGGCGGGAACTTCCGGCAACATCGAATTTACGGGTTCTGCAAAATACCACGCCCTGCTTCCCTTTTTGCCGGAAGAAGAAATCGTCCGTCAGATCACGATCAACAACAAGACGAATCATTTTTACCTTGGGTCCGCGTATCAACCAAGGGGCTTTTTCCCGCCGGAAATGGCATACACGCCAAAGATCGGCAAGATTGTCGCTGACCTTGGCTATGAGTGGATAATCCTCGATGAGATCGCGCATTGCGGCAAGACGAACGCCGTCAACCCGCATGTCATCTATACACTGAAAGGAACGAACCTCAAGGTGTTCTTCCGCAACCGGCGCATCAGCAATCTCGTCATGGGGGCGTTTGTCCGGACGAGAAAAAGCCTGCTTGCCGGCTTGCACAAGGATCTTCCGGAAAACAAATATCTGGTATCAGCCATGGACGGTGAAACGTTCGGCCATCACCGCCCGGGCATGGAACAGCTTCTGTACGCAACATTTCGTGATCGTTCACTCACAACGCTTCGGGTTTCTGATATCGCTAACTTTTTCCCGCGGCGCAAGAATGTATCGCCGATTACTTCGACATGGGCAAGCAGCCAGAGTGAGATATCCGAAGGAGCGCAATTCTTTTCATGGAAAGAGCCGGGCAACCCCATCCATGGCGCGCAGCAGAGGCTTTTCCGCCTTGCCCTGCGCGCGGTGCAAGAAGCCCCTCAACACCACAGACGCTATGAGACGGCGCGACGGCTCATGGACCGCGCTTCCGCAAGTGATCACTACTGGTGGGCAACAGGCAAGCCCTGGTGGAGCTTAGAGATGATAGAGTTGGGGGCTTATTTGCTTGTTGAGGCCATTCGCGCGACGCCAGGAAGAACCAAGGCCATCGTGGAACAGGCGGAACGGCACTACGAGAAAATCATCTCCACGGGCTTCGCGTGGCAACGCACAGGATACATTCGCCGGCTTGCTCAGCAGAGGATTGGCAAACAACGTATCCCTTTCCGAGATCGGGCCGGGAAAAACGGCAAGCGGGATTCTCAAACCTTTCGCGCATTTCTTGCGCTCCTCCAGCAGCAAGAACGTCGCGCTCGGCGTAATCGTGAGTATGAACAGGCGGTTTTGTGGCGCGACGCGCAGTATCGCCTGGAACACCGCCTTGATATTTACGACGCCGTCCACGCCATTAATTTGCTGGAAACAACCGTGGCATCAGAATCGATAGAACGGGCGATTAAACGTTACCGTTCCCGCTACTCACACATGCGCGGTGGGCAACCGGAAGATCGGGGAGGATAAATGAAGGAAAGGAATCTCCGCATTCTTTTCGCCGCAGCAGAAGTCGCTCCGTTTGTAAAAGCAGGCGGGCTTGCTGATGTTGCAAGCGCGCTGCCGAAAGCGCTTACGCGATTTGGCTGCGATGCCCGCGTCGTTATGCCGAGCTATGCAGAAATTGACCTTGGTCACTTTGGAACCGGCGACCCCATCGCTTCATTTATTGTCCCATTCGGCGGAGAACAGCACACAGTGCGCGTTTTCCAAGCCCGACTTCCGGACAGCGTTGTTCCCGTCTATCTGCTGCAAGAGTCCCGCTTTATGAGCAGGGGGGCGCTGTATTTTCATGATGTCGGCGACGAGCAAGAGCGCCTTCACCAAGAAACCGAGCGTTACCTGTTTTTTTGCCAAGCGGTGTTGCATCTCCCGGTGGCGCTTGCCTGGATTCCTGACATCATTCACTGTCACGACTGGCACACCGGCGCGCTGCCGTTTCTCCTTCGACGCGCCCAACACGTTCAACGGGAATTACGCGCGGTGAAGAGCCTCTACACGATTCACAATCTTGGTTTGCAGGGCTGGTGTGAACTTCCCTGTTTTGCATCCCTTCTTCACATGCGCACCTCCGATCCGATACTGGAAAGGCTGCGGCGACGCGATGGTGGCATCAATTTAGCCGCGCTTGGAATTCTGTCTAGCGCTATCATCAACACGGTCAGCCCTTCCTATGCGCAAGAAATCCTGACGCAAGAGTTTGGCGTTGGTCTTGATGATTTATTGCGGGAACGCAAAACCGATCTCTTTGGTATTCTCAACGGCATTGACGACACGACGTTTGACCCAACCACTGATCCGCATATTCATGAACGGTACGGCACAGAGACACTTTCGAAAAAAACACTCAACACGGTCTGGTTAAAGCACGACGCTGGTTTGATTCATAACGGGCCTGTGTTTGGCATGGTCTCGAGGCTTACAGAGCAGAAAGGGATTTTGCTTGTTTGCGAGATCGTCCCCCGGCTTGTAGAATTAGGCATAGGCCTTGCCATCCTCGGCAGCGGTGAACGCACCCGGGAACGCACCCTCCTTTCGCTTGCCGAGCGATTCCCCCACGCTGTCTCCGTTCGACTTGGTTTCGACGCGGCCTACGCACAGCGCATCTACGCGGGCAGTGATTGCTTCCTCATGCCATCCAGGTTTGAACCCTGTGGTCTCGGACAAATGATCAGCATGCACTACGGCACCGTTCCTGTTGTTCACGCCACCGGCGGGCTGCGCGATACGGTGACGGAAGGCGAAAACGGCGTTGGGTTCGTGTTCCAGAAATTCACTGCTGACGACCTGCTTGCTGCTTGCAAACGATCCTTCGCGGCGTTTCAACAGAAAGATGTTTGGCGGACGCTGCAGCGCCGCGGCATGGAGCGCGATTTTTCTTGGGATACCTCCGCCAAAGCTTACAAGCGTCTCTATCTTCTCACACAACATGCCAACACAACCAAAGAATGAGATCCGGAAAGACCTGTTACTTGACCGCTATGTTATTATTGCGCCGCGGAGAAATAACAGGCCGCACGAATTGCCCGACGGGACACTCGAAACACAACATGCTGCAACGCCTGCTCCATGCGTTTTTTGCCCAGCTGAAATCGACCGTGTGCGATCACTGTACCATGTGGGTCCGGCGCTACGATACTGGAAACTTAAGGTAGTCATGAACAAGTTTGCCGCCGTCACGCTTGACAACCCGAGGTCATACGGCCGGCAAGAGGTAGTCATTGATACGCCAAACCACGCGAAGCAGCTTGATGATCTTCCAGTGAGTCATGTTGAACTTCTGTTTCGCGCCTACGCAGAGAGAACGCGTGAGATTCAACGAAACAAGAAAATTCAGTACATTTTGGTGTTTAAAAATAGCGGCGGCAGCGCGGGGGCATCTATTCAGCACTCACACTCGCAGATATTTGCTACAAACTTTATTCCGCCCCACCTTCTCCATCGGTCACAAAAAGCGCAGGAATACGTTATTCGAACCGGCCGATGCGCCTATTGCGACATGATCCGGGCTGAAGAAAAAAGCGCGCGCAGAATCTATCGTGATGCTCTTGTCTCGGTATTTGCCCCGTACGCGTCACAAAATAACTACGAAGTCTGGATCTTGCCCCGCCGCCACGTCGATAATGTCGCCCTGCTCCATCCCGAGGAACGAAAGGCTCTTGCAGAACAGCTAAAAAGGGTGTTGCGCAAAATTACCAAACTTCATCTCCCATATAACTACTACTTCCATCAAGTGGTAAATGACCGCGACCAGCACCTGTACATCAAAATACGTCCCCGTGGCAGCGTCTGGGCGGGCCTCGAAGTCGGGTCAGGCGTGATCATAAACCCCGTTGCCCCAGAAACTGCGGCACGGCATTATCGATCCTAGAACTTATCAACGGAGAATTCCGTGCCCTTACCCCAGTTTTCGCAATCCTCTATTCGTCCATCTATGCCCCCGCGTCCATCGAAAGTTCGGGCGCGGCAGTTGCGTCGTTTCCGAAAACGCTGGTTCCGGATCGTGGGGTTTGTCGCCGGAATAACAATTGGGATTGGAATACTTGGCCTCGTCGCGGCATTCGCTATCGTCTCGCGCGACCTGCCGAATCCAAACCGCATCACTGATCGGGCCGTTGCGCAAAGCACGAGAATTTATGACCGCACTGGCCAAGTGTTGCTCTATGAAATCCATGGTGACAAAAAGCGTACGGTTATTCCTTTTGATGACATACCCGAGACGGTGAAGCAGGCAACTATTGCCGCTGAGGATCGGGATTTTTACCGCCACAGGGGTTTTGATCTTCGCGGTATTTTGCGCGCATTGCTACGCAACGCCATTCACCTTGATCTGCACGGCGAGGGCGGTTCCACAATCACACAGCAATTTATTAAAAACTCCATTCTCACGAAGGAAAAATCATACGTCCGCAAGTTTAAAGAGCTTATTCTCGCATATCAGTTGGAACGAAGGTTTACGAAAAACCAGATCCTCGGATTGTATCTTAATGAAATCCCCTACGGAACAAATGCGTACGGCATAGAAGCTGCCGCTCAAACATACCTCGGAAAGTCCGCGAAGGAACTCACGCTTTCGGAAAGCGCGCTGCTTGCTGGCTTGCCGCGCGCGCCAAGTTATTACTCGCCCTATGGCAACCATACAGACGAAATGCTTGCGCGCCAGCAATACATCCTGTCAGCAATGGCAGACCTTGGGTATGTTTCCAAGGAAGAGGCGGATGCCGCGAAGCAAGAAAAGGTCAAAGTTCAGGCACGACGCGAGACTATTACCGCGCCGCATTTCGTATTTTACGTGCGGGAACAGTTAAGCCAGAAGTATGGCGAGAACACGGTTGAGCAGGGGGGGCTGAAGGTTATCACGAGTCTTGATATGAAGAACCAAAAGGCCGCAGAAGATGCCGTCGCCGAGTTTGGCCAGCGGAACCAGGATCGGTATAACGCGTCCAACGCCGCGCTCGTCTCGCTTGACACAAAAACTGGCCAAGTGCTCGCAATGGTTGGTTCCCGCGATTACTTTGATACGGAACACGACGGCAATGTCAACGTTGCGTTACGGCCACGCCAGCCGGGCTCGTCGCTGAAACCACTCGTCTATGCGACAGCCTTTGAACGGGGGTATACGCCGGAAACAATGGTGTTTGACCTTGTGACCAACTTCGCGCCGGGCTCGCCAAAACCGTACACGCCGCATGACTATGACAACAAAACCCGCGGCCCCGTCTCTCTTCGACGCGCGCTTGCAGGCTCCCTCAACATCCCAGCGGTAAAAGTTCTCTACCTCGCGGGCGTGAATAATGTTCTCGACACATTGGATCGCTTTGGCTATACTACCTTGAAGGATCGAAACCGCTACGGCCTCTCTTTAGTGCTCGGTGGCGGTGAAGTGAAACTGCTGGAACATACGAGCGCCTACGCAACACTCGCACGTGAAGGCGTCCGGCATCCCGTGTCATCAATACTCAAGGTTGAAAACAAAAACGGGAAGACGCTGGAACAATTTACCAACCGCGAGTCGCGCGTTATGGATGCAGAGGTGGTGCGCAAACTCAATTCGATCCTTACGGACAACAATGCGCGTTCCTATATCTTTGGCAGTCATAGCCCATTGATTCTTCCTGATCGTCCGGTTGCGGCAAAGACAGGAACAACGAATGATTTCCGCGACGGCTGGACTATGGGCTTCACGCCCTCTATTGCAACCGGCGTCTGGGTCGGCAATAACGACAACTCGGCGTTGAAACGGGGATCGGACGGCGTTGTCGTTGCTGCGCCGATCTGGAATAGCTACATGAAGCGCGTGCTCACAGGAACGCCTGTCGAAACGTTTAAGCCGGCGGCGCCGGACAAGGTCGACAAGCCAATTTTGCGCGGACAAATCGATACAGTCAAGTCGTTCCCGGTCGACAGAATCACTGGAAAGGTAATTCCGGAATCCTGCCGCGACACCTATCCCGGGGGTTTTGTGGAAAATCGCGCGTTTAAAGAAACGCACACGATCCTCTATTGGGTGAACAAAGGTGACCCGCGCGGTCCGTCCCCGACTCGCCCGCAAGACGATCCGCAATTTGCATCGTGGGAGGGAGCGGTGCGCAGCTGGGCAGCCAGTCATGGCTATCAGGATCTAAGCACGTTGCCACAGGAAAGTTGTGGTCTGAGGGCGCCCGGTACGGGACCAAGTGTGGAAATTACCGCCCCCTTGGGCAACGCCACCCTGTCTGGCATGACAAATACGTTCTCAGCAACGGCGAGTGGCGAAGAAAATATTACGAGTGTTGCGTTTGAAATTGATAACATATTTATTGGCGCAGCAGAAGCCGCGCCCTATGCTGTGGTGTACACCAACACCCAGTTTGAAAATGGCCCACACACACTCGCCGCGACGGCCACCGATGCCGTTGGCAATGTGGGGACAGCGAGCATGAGTTTTACATATGCCGCGGGCAGTGAGGCGCGGAACGCGGCGTTTCTCTCTCCCCAAGCCAATGCGGTGTTTCGGGCTTCTGACTTTCCGATTGAGGTACTGGCTAGCGTCTTTGACCCTACCGGGCTTCAATCTGTCCAGCTACTCAATAACGGCGCCGTTCTTGCCACATCACCAAAAAACACTAGCGGAACTTTTGTGTTTCAGGTTGGCCGACTTGATCCTGGCAGCCAGACGCTTGTCCTACGCGCAGAGAATGCCGCGGGCGCGGTTACTGATTTCCCGCTTCCTCTGACGATTCAATAGCGCCGCGCACAAGAATACGCACCTTGCGTGGCCGGCGCCGCGCGACGTGTTCAATGTGGTCTTGTAATCCCGGCTGGAGCGCGTGCACGGTATAGACAAGCGCTGGATGCCGCACAAGAATCGTCAGCACGCCGCGCTGCCAAAACTGCGCGCGCACCAGGCCGCGCACCTCTGGCGGCAAGTGAACGCCAAGATACTCCTGGGCGCGCTCCAGGATTATTGCTGCGGCCACGCCCCGGCCCCAGGGCGCACCGTGGAGACGGTCATCAAGAAGGCGCTTGACGCTTTCCCAAGCCACAGGCTATTGCTTAATTGGCATAATAATATAGAGAAACTGTTCGTCGCCATCTCCGCGCAAGATGCCGGGGCTTGCGCTGTTGGTCATGGCAAACACCACTCTGTCAGTCGGCACGGTTGTAAGCCCATCAAGAAGGTAACGACCATTAAACACAATAGTGTTTGCATCTCCGCCTACGTCCGCTTTCACGGTTTGGTGGTTCTCGCCGACCTGCGCGTTTGCGGCCGTGAGATCAATCGTGCCCCGCTCGGGCGAGAACGCAAGCGCGAGATCGTTGATCCCCGGCCTGCTAAACAAGCTTGTTGCCCGCACCGCCTGAACAAACTCCGCCGTTTCAACGACGCAGCGTGTTTGGTGAGCGGTAGGAACGATTTGCCGATAGTCAGGATACTGGCCGTCTATGAGGCGAGAAACTAGCCGGCTTTCTTGCGTTAGAAAAAGCGCCTGGTTCTGCGTCAGACAAAAGGTAAGCGCGTCGTCGGTCGCCATCAAAAGACGAACCAGCTCTTGTAGGGTTTTCGCGGGCACGATAACGCCCATGGTTTGGTTGTTCTCGTTTTCAATAAGCGCAAGCGTGCGTTCTGCAAGCCGATAGCTGTCGGTCGCTGCCATAGTCAGTGTCTTTTCAGAAAAATTAAGGAAGACGCCGCTAATTTCCGGGCGTGTGTCGTCGGTTGCCGCAGCAAAAACAACCTGTCCTACTGCCTCGCGAAACTCCCCTGCAGCGACTCGAAATCTTGTCGTCGCATCAACCACTGGTATGAGCGGGAACTCCTCTGGCGGCATGCCGCGAAGCTTTGTTTGTGCCGCCCCACTTTGGATAAGGAGCGTCGCACCGTCTAGTTCAATGGTAACTTGTCCCTGCTCAAGAAGGTTGACGTATTCTGCAAGCAGCCGGGCGGGAACGGTAAAGGCGCCTTCGTGTTCGACTTTGCCACGAACCCTGGAAGTAATGGCAATTTCCAGATTTGTTGCAGAAAGCTCAACGCCTCCTTTTTCGGCCCTAATAAGAATATTATTAAGAATCGGAAGGTTTGTGTTTTTTGACGCTATATGCGCCACGGCGTTTAGGCCTTGTGTAAGATTTTCTTGCGTACAAGTGAGTTTCATAGTAGAGAGAAAGAGTAATAATAGTAATAAGGGCTGGGGAAAAGTGGAAAACACGCGAGCAGCCGAGAAAAACAGGGCTTCTGCGTCCACAGGAGGGTGGATAACTGCGGGGAAAGCTCCCTCGTGTTTCGAACATCCTGTGGAGCGGAAAAAATTGTTTCCACACCCATGTGGTTTGCTGTGGAAAACACGCGGACGTTATCCACGATCGCCACACAAGGTTTTCCTCAAAAGAACGCACGGCGCTCCACATACTGCGCACGAGTTACGCATATAGGCGCTGCCGCAGGAGGTGAATATCTTGCCGAATCTTTTCGTCCGCCTCAATCTCCTGGGCAATTTTTGTATAGGCGTGCATCGCGGTTGTGTGGTCGCGACCGCCAAGCTCTTGACCGATGCTTGGATAAGAACAGCGGTTTTCCTCGCGGAGAAGATACATTGTTATCTGGCGCGGGACGACGAGTTCCCGTTTGCGGCTAACACCAACAAGGTCGTCAACGGTGATATCGAAATACTCCGCTACGGCCACAAGGAGTTGTTTGGTGGTGAGCGTTCGGCGCTTTGGCTGTGAAGCGATCGAGGAAAGTATTTCTTTTGTCGTGTTGACCGACGGCTGGATGTTGTTGAGTTCGTGGTAGGCGAGCACCCGATTCAGCGCACCCTCAAGTTCTCGCACGTTGCTTTGGATTTGTGTGGCGATATATTGCAACACAGCCTCATCAAGCGCCCGCTGTTTCTCACTGGCTTTATGACGAAGGATGGCAATGCGGGTTTCTAGATCTGGTTGCGCAACGTCTGCGATCATCCCCCACTCAAATCGAGAGACAAGGCGATGCTCCAGCGCCGGCAGCGCCTTGGGGGGGCGATCAGATGTGAGGACAATTTGCTTATTGTTTTCATACAGCGCATTGAAAGTATGAAAAAATTCCTCTTGCGTCCCCTCTTTGCCGGCGAGAAACTGCACGTCATCAATAAGGAGCACGTCCACTGAGCGGTAGAGCTGTTTAAACTTTTCACCCCCTCCTTTTTGGACAGCGTTGATAAAATTATTTGTAAACTTCTCACAGCTTGCGCAGAGAATCCGTTTTTCAGGGCTGAGCTCCCGAATTTTATTGCCGATGGCCTGCATGAGGTGGGTTTTGCCGAGCCCGACGCCGCCATAGAGAAACAGCGGGTTATAAGCATGCCCAGGCTTTTCCGCAACCGCAAGAGACGCCGCTCTTGCTAGTTCATTTGCCTTGCCGACGACAAACGTTGCAAAGGTATA
>CAYINT010000002.1:20921-28511 GCA_964364875.1 uncultured Gammaproteobacteria bacterium
ATCGTGGGTTTAGGCCGTTTGGATTTTCCCGGCTCGCGACGGCTGGTTCTATTGATGGTGCGGCGGCGCGATGCTCCTGAGCGGCAGCATTCGCGCGAACCGGACGACCGCTTTCGACGCGGTAGCTAATAATTCCAACCTCTGTGCCAAGGATGTTTTGTAGCGCCTTCACAATGGTGGTGTGGTATTTATTTTCCAGCCATGCCTTCGTAAAGGTGTTAGGGACGGCAATGCAAATGCCGCCACCATCGCGGTCAGCGACAAAAGTATTGCGAAACCACGTTGTAAAGTTTGCTTTGCTGATGGCAAGCTCGAGTTCTCCGAGGACGGCTTGCCAAAGTTGCTCATTCGTCATGGATAGCCAACCCTTATACGCTCTTCTTGAACTGTACCATAGTAGTATAGAAGAAAGGAGCTGGCCAGCGCAAGCAATGGTGTATAAAATGTGGATGAAGTGTGTGTGCCGTTGACAACCAACAAAAACTTGCTTCATTGGCGTATTTCTCGTATACTCATTGTACATTCCTTATGCCCAAACGAACCTACCAACCAAAACAACGGCGCCGCAAACGCGTGCATGGATTTCGCCGCCGTATGCGCACGACCGGCGGTAAACAAACGCTTCGGCGAAGACGCGCCAAGGGCCGCGGGCGTCTTACTGTCCGCTAATGTTTCCGAGAACACATCGCCTTGGCCGCAGCAAAGACGTCCTTGCAGTACTCCGTTCCCGCCAGGTGGTACACGGAGCACTTCTCACGATACGGTGGTGGCCAAACCAAAAAGGCTTGCGCTTTGCCGTGATTGCCAGCGCAAAGGTATCCAAGAAAGCCGTAGTGCGCAACCGCCTGAAACGGCAACTGCGCACTGCGCTCTGGCAGTTGCGCAAGGAACTTCCGGCGCCCGCAGACTACGCTCTCATACTCCGGCCGCATGTTCCCCCTCCGACTGGCAATGCGCTTGCCGAGGAGCTGCGCTCACTGATTCCAACCGTGCGCCATCATTTCCGGCGGTAGTGTCACAAACCATGTTTGTCGCATCTGTTATCACACTGATCCGTTTCTACCAACGCTGGCTGTCGCCGGACACCGGGCTGCTCAAGGCGTGGTATCCGTTTGGGTGTTGCCGGTTTTCGCCCACCTGTTCCGAATTTATGCTCCAGTCGCTGCTGCGGCAGGGATTGTTGCGCGGCCTGGCGCTTGGGATGCATCGAATTCTACGCTGCCACCCATGGCAGGCCGGTGGGTATGACCCTGTCCGTTAATTGCGCCCTTCTATGCTCGAACTCTATTATGAAGTACTCTACCGGCCGCTCTTTAATGCGCTGGTGTTTCTGTACCAAACCCTTGGCCACGATCTTGGGATCGCAATCATTGTTCTTACCATTTTTATTAAAATTCTACTGTTCTATCCATCGCTCGTACAACTGAAAACCCAGCGGAATTTGCAGCAAACACAGCCAAAACTGAAGGAGTTGCAGGAAAAGCACAAGGGGAATAAAGAAGAATATAACCGTGCCGTTTTGCAGTTTTACCGCGAGAACAAAGTAAATCCAGCCGCGTCGTGCTTGCCTATCGTTCTGCAGTTCATCGTCCTTATTGCGCTCTACAATGTGTTTATCGGCGGCGTCGTGACTGACCCGACAACGCGTCTTCTTGGCGCCGACCAACTCAAGAATCTCTACGAACCGCTTCGCAACATCTTTTCTATCACACCGTTCAATACGTACTTTTTCGGGTTTATCGACCTGTCCCACGCAAAAAATATTCCACTTGCTATTCTCTCAGCGTTTGCGTCGTACTGGCAAGCGTCAATGCTGACAAAGATGCAGCCGCCGAAAGCAGCGGGTTCCGGCGCCAAAGATGAATCTCTAACCGCGTCTCTCAACAAAAGTATGACCTACAGCCTGCCGCTCATCACATTATTTATTGGGTATACGCTTCCGGCAGGGCTGCCCCTGTATTGGCTGGTTTCAACGCTTTTCCAGGTCGGCCAGCAATACTACTTTCTCCGCCGGCACGCGCCATCTCCTACCCCACCAGCATGAACCCAGCGCTTTCTGCTCGCCATACACTTGGACTCCCCGTCGAAACCCAATCCGGCAAGCACTTGGGAAAGGTGCAGGATTTTGAGATTGATCCAACGACGCAGGTGGTTGTACGCTACACCGTCCGCGGCGACAAACTCCTGCAGGGACTCTTTGGCCAGGAACTGGTGATCCAGGCAAGCCAGGTGATCAGCCTGACAGAAACGCTCATGACGGTAGACGACCTTACGATCAAAAAGGCAGAACCCGTCATTGCAACAACCCCACTGCCACCATCAGGAACCTAGGCATTGGGACGTACTACCGTCGCAACGCGCTCGTTCTCGCCGGTGATTGCCAGCCGCACCAACCATGTGCGGTTTTTAGGAAAAACACGCGCAAATCGTTTACCCCACTCTACGAGCCACACGTCGCCTGTATGTTCACCGATATCCTCATCGAGAACCCCACGCAGTTCCTTGAATGTCCGGAGGCGGTAGGCATCGACGTGGTTGAGTCCCCGTATCCCCGTTCCCGGCCCCGGAACGCGATATCGTTTGCGCACAACAAAGGTCGGACTGCTTACGGCGGATCTGATGCCCAGGCCTCGCGCAATGCCCTGGACCAGGGTCGTCTTTCCGGCGCCGAGCGGACCCTGAAGAATGCAAACATCGCCAGGAAGCAGCATTGTTGCTAACCTTCGCCCAAATTTCGCTGTTTCGTTACAGGACCGCAAACAATACAATTTGGCTTGACGTATCATGGAACTCAGGCTATACTGCTTCCTTCCTCGTGTTGTTTCGCGAGTAACGCAGTGAAGTCTACAATGGAGCGATCGGTATGGCAACAAGTCCAGGAGCTTTTCAACCGCGCAACCGCGGTGTTGATAGTATTGCCAAAGCAGCCCTCGACTGACGCAATCGCCTCAGGGCTTGCCTTGTTTCTGCTTCTCGAAAAAATGGGGAAGAAAGCAACTGTTGTTTCTGACGAATTCGCGCTTCCCGACAACCACGCTTTTTTACCGGGCAGCAACGTGATTAAGCCCGATCTTGCCGCATCACGAAAATTTACCATTACGCTCAATCTCGCACAGGCGAAGGTGGAAGATCTTTCGTATGACATTAAGGAAGATAAACTCAACATTTATATTACGCCGAAACAGGGAATGTTTCGCGATGAAGACCTTCATACCGAAGCATCGAAAACCGAATACGATCTTATCGTCGTTCTTGACGCTGCTGATTTTGAATCGCTTGGCGCAACGTTTGATAACCACACGGAACTTTTTTACAATACGCCCATTATCAACATTGATCACCGGGCGGCCAATACAAACTTTGGCCAGGTCAATATCGTTGAACTCACCGCAACATCGACATCCGAGGTATTGTTTTCGCTGGTGCAGGAAATGAATCCGCAGCTTTTGGATGAACACGCTGCAACCAACCTGCTTGCTGGCATTATCTCGAAGACGAAAAGCTTTCAGTCTTCCAATGTAACGCCAAAGTCGCTTGCCGTTGCAGGCCACCTGATTGCTTCGGGGGCGCGCCGCGATGAAATCATCCGCCACCTCTATCAAACAAAACCGCTCCACACGCTCCGGCTCTGGGGCCGCGTGTTGTCACGGCTCAAAAGCGAACACCAAGAACGCTTTCTCTGGTCGCGGCTCAGCAAGGAAGAAATAGAGCAGTCCAAGTCGGGAATCGATGACCTGCCGGGCGTGATTGACGAACTTATTATTGACGCGCCCAAAGCCGAAATTATCGCTCTTCTCACGACAAACGCAAACGGCGAAACACATGCCCTGGTGCACACCCGCCAAACGCTGAACGGCATGATGTTATTTCGGGAGTTTCAGCCCGAAGGGACACGTGAATTCATGACATTGCGGTTTCCCGGAATGAACGCCGAAGATGCGGAAAAACAATTACTGCGGGTAGTACACACGCACTTTCAGACATAAAGGAGCGAAGAACAACACTCACGTTGCGTCCCCGTGCCGCGAAAGGAGTTTTTTGGTATACTGTGTGCATGCAGGACAAACAACACAACAACAAAAGCACAAACCACAAAACTGCCTCCTCTTCGCTCCATCTCGCCTCATCTGAAGTTGAGGAGCGGTTGCATGATAAGATGCAGGAAATCGGATTGCGAGAACGCGAGCGCGCAACGGCGGTCCGCGCTGAATCATTGAGCCTTGGCTATATCAACCTGCGCGGCTATCCGATTGATGCAGATACTATTCTTATTGTTCCGCGCGAGGACTGCCGAAAACTCCAAGTTGTCTGTTTTTTTTCATCGGGCAAAGAAATGCGCATCGGCGCCGTTGATCCAAAGAATCCTGACGTCACCAATCTTATTGACCGGCTCGCGGGTGAGCTCCATGCCCATATCGAGATCTACCTTATTTCACCGGCGAGCTTTGCCTGGGCCATGAAGCTGTACGACGCGGTGCCGACTGTGCGGGAACAAACCGGTGGCGTGGAAATCACCGAAGCGATGCTCGAGCGATTCCGCGCAGAGCTGAAAAACCTTGAAGATCTCGGACGGCGTTTACAAAAACTTCCCGTCACCGATGTTGTTGCCATGGTGCTTGCCGGCGCTATCCAGACAAATGCGTCTGATGTCCACCTTGAGGCAGAGCAGCAAGACGTCAAAGTACGATACCGAATTGACGGCGCGCTCCAAACAGTCGCTGTTTTCGACAAACAGATCTGGCCGAAGATTGTCAGCCGCATCAAACTCCTTGCCGGGCTGAAAATCAACATTGAAGCGCAGCCGCAAGACGGCCGCATCACGATTCATGCGCACAATGGCGATATTGACGTCCGCGTATCCACGCTGCCCTCCGCATTCGGCGAGAGCGTGGTGTTGCGGCTGCTTATGCCAATGGGGCAGGGACTGAAGTTTGAAAATCTTGGCTTGCGCGGCGAACCGTTTCAAATCCTTTCCCGCGAGATCGGGCGGCCAAATGGTATGATTATCACAACCGGGCCGACATCATCAGGAAAAACAACGACACTCTACGCGATTCTTTCTAAACTCAATACGACAGAGCGAAAAATCATCACACTCGAAGATCCGGTTGAATATCGCCTTGCAGGCATTAACCAGAGCCAGATCGAACACGGCAAAGATTATACGTTTGCCAAGGGACTGCGCGCTGTCTTACGACAAAACCCCGATATTATCATGGTTGGCGAAATCCGCGACGCGGAAACCGCGGATATTTCGATCCATGCTGCACTAACCGGCCACCTGCTCCTTTCCACGCTCCACACCAACGACGCGGCTGGCGCGATTCCTCGTTTTCTTGCCATGGGTATCCAGCCGTATTTACTCGCTCCCGCGCTCAACGCTGTCATTGCCCAGCGTTTAGTCCGCAGAATCTGCGAGCGCTGTAAGGAAGAGATCAAACTTGATGAAACAACGATGGCAAAAGCTCTTGACGTTATGAAAGCAATTAGCCCCGCCTCGAGAGAGTATGCCGATCTTGGCAATCTTCACTTTTATCACGGCAGAGGCTGTTCTGCGTGCCACGATCTTGGGTACAAAGGCAGGATTGGCATTTACGAAGTCTTTACGATGAATCCAAACATCGAAAAAATCATCCTTTCCGGCAAGGTGTCGGAGTACGACATCCGCACCATTGCCGTTAAGCACGGCATGATTCTCATGGTCCAGGACGGACTCCTCAAAGCGCGTGACGGGATCACAACAGTTGATGAGGTGTTTCGGGTGGCCAGATGGGATACGGAAGAATTTCATGGCCAATCGGAACCAGAAACATGAAAAAGTGCGTGAAGACACAACCGCTCATTATCGCCCATCGCGGCCTTCACGATCATTACCCCGAAAACAGCCTCCAATCAATTCAGGCGGCGGAACGGGCGGGTATCACAGCCGCGGAGTTTGATATTCGGCAAACACGTGATGCGCGCTTTGTTCTCAGCCATGACGCAGCGTTGCCGGGAACAGAACGACCGATTGCAGAATGTGCACTGGCAGAACTGCAACGAATAGTTCCAAACCCAATCACTCTTGATGACGTGCTGGCAAAAACAAGTTCGCCGTTCCATTTCTGTATTGAAGTGACAGACGAAGACATCGATGTGCGTAGACTGAGAATTTTGCTTCACGAAACAGGCGCAGAAAAACGTTCCACAATCTTGTCGTTTTACCCAAATATTTTGCAAGAGACGGAACTGCGAAGTTTTCCGCGCTGGTTGCTCGTTGATATTCCCAGCGGCAGTCACTTCTTTCCTGAAGTTTTTCGCGATCCAATAGTTTTCAGTATCAGCTTGAAGGTACAGGCCGTAGCACCGCACCATATACTTGTTGACCAAGCGTTTATGAAGAAGGCGAAAGAACACAATCTTCTTGTCGTTCCCTGGGTAGTCAATAACAAACAACGCGCAAAAGAACTTGTTGCTCTGAATGTTGATGGTTTAACGACGGATATTCCGGCTCAACTCCAAGCTATCATATAGACGAGATTCTTTGTTCCCGCTGCTCTGCTTCGCCGAGGGATTCCACGGCTACGCGTGCATGGTTGCGTGGGTTTCCGCCGATCCACCATATGTTCCATAAAACATAACAGAGGTTCCGGAACCTCTGTTATGACCTAGCAAGATTCACTTTCGCCAGCCCTTCTACAATTTCCCGATACTGCCACACAATGTTATCGGCAGAACGTTTAAACTCCTGAACGGGCTTTCCTGAATCGGCTGCGGCCTTTTTTTCTTTCCGGAGTTCGCTAATTTCCTGCTGGAGTTTTGCAAATTCCGTTTCCGCTTTTTCATCAATGCGGGAACGGTCAACTTTCGGCCACGGTTCCACCATCAGCAAATTCTTGCCATAGTCAAGCTCCTTCCACAGTGTTTCTGTGACAAACGGCATGAATGGGTGAAGAAGCATGAGAAGTGTTCGGAACACGCGGTTGGCCAGTGCAAATTTCTTCTCCAATTTCGTGATCTCAAGATACCAATCGGCAAAGTCGTGCCAGGCAAAATCATAGAGTGCTTCTCCGGTTTGGCTGAAGGCAAAACTTTCCAATTGTGTGGTAGTTTGCTCCACAAGACGTTTCAACCGACTTGTGATCCAGCGGTCGGCAAGCGTTTTATGTTCGACGCGAACAAGATTTGCGCCTTTGCGAGAACCATCCGGCTCCTGCATTTGTAAAAACCGTCCGATGTTCCACAGTTTGTTCGCGTAGTTGCGAAACGATGCGATTTTCTCCTCATACAACTTTTGATCATTGCCCGGCGTTGTGCCAATCACCAGCGACAAACGAACAGCGTCCGCGCCATACTTATTGGCCATCTCCAGCGGATCAATACCGTTTCCAGCCGACTTAGACATCTTTTTTCCATGTCGGTCACGCACCAAACCATGCAGATACACTGTGTGGAATGGAACCTGTTGTATAAAGTACTTTGACATCATTACCATCCTCGATACCCACAAAAACAAAATGTCATAACCAGTTTCCATGACATCAGTGGGATGGTATGTCGCAAGGTCGCCCGCCTTCTTTGGCTTGCCCGCCGAAGTTTTAACGGAGGCGG
>CAYINT010000003.1:0-25908 GCA_964364875.1 uncultured Gammaproteobacteria bacterium
ATGCATCAAGGCATCGGGGTTATTGAATGCTGGGGAGTTAGGTGAAGGTTAGTAGGTGAAGGTTAGTAAAATCTTGTCTGGCATTCGTTCGCATCAAGATTCAGGCCTGCGGACAAGTGGCTGCAGATGAAGAAACGATCAAAGAACACTCCGGCTGCATAGAGAATAATAATGAGGATGACGAGCCATCGCTGGCTCACAAGAACATGTGTGCGCTGTTTCATTTCTGCTTTTTTTTGGTTTTGGTTTTCTTCTGCTTTTTTGTGGCTTGGCGGTACACATCAAGTGTCTGCAGCGCGGCTTGGTCCCAGTTAAATTTTTGCGCCTGTGTAAATCCTTTCCGTACCATGTCAGCTGCTTTCTGCGGATCAGTAAGCACCGTCGTGAGTGCGCCGGCCAGTGCTTTCGGATCATCTGGATTCACTTGGATCGCGGCATCTCCCGCAACTTCCGGAAGCGACGAGACGTTTGAAGTCACGACAGGGACGCCAAGCTTCATCGCATCGAGAACCGGCAAGCCGAATCCTTCATACAGCGACGGGAATGCAAACACGGCCGCGTTTTTCAGGAGCGCCAGCTTCTCGTTGTGCGTGACATAACCAAGATATTTGATTGCAGAACCAAGATGGAGCTGCGCAATACGATCAAGCACACGGTCATGCCTGTAGCCTTTTCCTCCGGCGAGAATGAACTGTATTGATTTGAGTTCCGGATGTTTCCGCACAATGGTAAACGCCTCAAGCAGCATTTCCACATTCTTGCGCGGATCAATCGTGCCGACAAAGAGAATATACGGTTGCGTAAGCCGGAACTTTTCGAGGATGTCCACGTTCCGATCCTTAACGTGTAAAGCGTCGGTAAACGGAGCTTCGTAAATCACGCTCATCTTCTCCGGTTGCACGCCAAAGATTTCTTCTAAGTCCTGTTTTGTGCTTTCGGAAACCGCGATGATATGCTGTGCTTTGCGTAAGGACTGCGGAACAAGAAGGCGCGTCGAAAATACCTGCATCGGAAACCACGCTGGGTTTTTGTAAATGGCAAGATCATGAATCGTCACGATAGACGTCTTGGGATAGGTTAGCGGAATAATGTTGGCTGGCGCGTGAAACACGTCAAGTTTTTCTTTTAACAACATCGCTGTGATAAGCATGTGGGAATAGGAAAACGGCAGGAATTTCTTGTATTGTGAAAACGCAAAACGCCGAATCTCGACATTCTCCTGTTCGAATTCCTTGGTATCGGTTACTCTATTATCGAAAAACAGCACATACGTATTCTGCTGGTCGTTACGCAGTAAATGCCTGACCAAAAAATACGTATAATGCCCTACGCCCGCCGATTCGCCGGAATCCGGATTCAGAATGGTTCTGCAATCAATGCCTATTCTCATGTGGAGAGAGGTTGTCATCCTGAGCTTGCTTGCGGTGAACGCAGCCAAACTATCGAAGGAGGACAATGGATCTATTGTTCTTAGAACTTCAGTATACACCGAGAACAGGAAAGCGACGAATTGTTTTCAGGTATTTCAAAGAAAGCCTGGCATGGTACACTTTCCTTAAATCCTTCTCCTCTACTGCATTCTAAGCGATAGCAAAGGAACAGATGAGGAGAAAAAGGATTGGGTTTTGTCTGGCTTACTGAGGAACATCTATGCCCGTCGTACAGAAGAACAAAGAAGCGCGTTTTAACTATGAAATCCTCGAGGAATTTGAGGCAGGTATTGTGCTAACCGGCCCAGAGGTCAAATCCGCAAAGCGCGGACAAATCAGTCTGCAGGGAAGCTATGTCAGCCTGCGCGGCGAACAGTTGTGGCTTGTCCATTGCCATATCTCGCCCTACCAGCATGCGGCGGCTTCTGGAACCTATGAACCTGAGCGGGAACGGCGCTTGCTGCTGCGCAAGGAAGAGATTCGTTCCCTCATCGGCAAACTGCACAGTAGGGGCTTGACATTGATCCCGCTTTCCTTCTATACTAAGCGCGGCCTCATCAAGGTACTGCTTGGACTTGGACGCGGTCGGAAGAAGTTCGACAAGCGCGCACAGATCAAAAAACGCGAGACTGATCGCAAGATTCAGAAAGCGCTACGAGCCCGTTTATAGTCGTTCCTTGACATCGTGAACATCCACTTTCCACCCTGGTTTGCATATGTCCTGCCCATAAAACACGCGCGAACGCGAGTGGTGAGGGGATGTTCAATAGTCGATAGGATGGCACTGTACGCGGCCACCGCGCGAGTTTGATTGTTCTCGACAAAAACCGTCATCTAAACAAGTGTCACAAACCTTGTCAACAAGGCAAAGGTAGCTCTCGCTTCCTTCGGGAACGCGTTCTCCTTCGCCCCTGCTGTTGCCTAAAGCACACAGCACATCCAACCGTTTGACGCCTGCTGGAATGGTTTGGGTGACGACTCGCAGGCTCCACTGTGTTTGACCCGAGACACAGCGCAGAATAATTGGGAGTAGAACGAATGCGGTTGTGCCGGTCTTCACGCATTGTGTTTGAATCATTGAGATCGGCTATCGTGGTACACGTTGCGGCAAGAGCCATGCTAGACGCGGGTGCAAGACCCGCCATCTCCACCACCCTTCGCCGCAGGCGAAGGGTGTCCGCCGAAGCTTTATGCGAAGGCGGGCATATTGGCGCACACGGCGGAGCGATTCTCGGCTTCGGGTGGCACAGCCATCTTCGCTCCTTACGGAGCTTTGCAGTGCAAGCACGTCGATAGCGAAGCAGTGCGCTCCGTAGCTTGCGAAGGAGCGTAACGACTTACTTTCACCGCGCTTCGAATGGCACAACCAGTAACCGTTTTCCAAACAAGCTCCGACCAAAGTGAAGCGAAGCGACGAGTCGAAGAACCTGTTCCCGCCTTTCGGGAACTATGGAAATCCCTTCGCGCCAGCCTCCGAGTATGCTATAGTTGGTTTGTCTTACTGAATAACTTCGTCTTCCATACAGCGACGTTTCCACGTTAACCATCAGATCCGTGTTCCCGAGGTTCGTCTCATTGACGAAAACAACGAACAAGTCGGGATTGTCTCGCTCCAGGATGCACTTCGGACTGCCCGAGAACGGGGCCTGGATCTCGTGGAGGTTTCACCTGTCGCCCAGCCGCCGGTCTGCCGGATTGTTGATTTCGGCAAATTTTCCTACCAATTGGAGCGGCAGGAACGGAAGAATAAGGCAAAGCAGAAGAAGGTCGAGTTGAAAAGCATTCGCCTCTCGCTGACTATCGGCGACCACGACCTTGGCGTCCGACGGGAACAAGCGCTAAAGTTCTTGCAGGACAGCAACAAGGTCAAGATCGAACTCATTATGCGGGGACGGGAAAATCAACACCGCGATCGAGCCCGGGCGCTTATGGAAGAGTTTATCAAAAAACTCGGCGATCAGGTGAAAATTGAAGGAGCAGTGACCCTGCAAGGCAACCGCTTTAACGCCATTATGAGTCTCTAAATTTAGAACGGCATGCCCAAACTACGCACGCACAAGGCAACGCAAAAACGGTTTACCATTTCAAAAAAGAAGAAATTCATTGCGAGAACGGCCGGACAGGATCATTTTAACTCTCGCGAATCCAGCCGTGTCACGATGAACAAGCGCCGTGATCACAGCGCAGCCAAGCAAGACCGCAACGCGCTGAAGAAAATGTTGCCCTACCATAAACACTGATTGTGCGAGTTCATAATTTGTCATTCATAATTTGTAACTTGCCCGGCGAAGCCGGGTCCGGCTTGGCCGGATAATTCATACCCGTCATGCGAGTCAAACGAGGAATCACTCGCGCAAAAGAGCGCACGCGATTGTTGAAACAAACCAAGGGCTACCGGCTTGGCCGGAAGAGCCTTGTCCGCCAGGCAAAAACTGCTATCCTGAAGGCTGGTGTTTATGCCTATCGTGACCGGAAGAACAAAAAACGCGTTGCAAGGCGCGATTGGCACGTTCAGATCAATGCGGCAGTCCGTCCGTATGGCATCTCATACAGCCGTTTTATGGGCCTTCTGAAGAAAAAACATATTGCGCTCGATCGGAAGGTGCTGACAGCGCTTGCACAGACAGAACCCGAGGCATTGAAGGCGCTAGTTGACAAAGTTCAGACCTAGATTTACACTTTCTTATGCAAATCTCACCGGTCAAGAGGACGACTGGTGAGTTTGCGTTTTGTGTATTCTCTCCCTTACATTCCAAGTAATACAAAGGAACAAAGAAGGAGTGTTTTATGATTCTCTCCCCAGGACAATCCTCAAGAATAGTATTTCTTCCGGGTCGCAAATATAGCCGCGACTGCGCAGTCGCGGCTATGACAATGACCATGAGAAAGAATTTGGAACATCACATGGAACGGATGAGTGTGCTATTATGATCTTATGCTGAAACGTCAAGCAGGAATTCTCTTGCCTGTTTCCTCACTCCCTGGACAATTTGGCATTGGAGATTTTGGTCCGAAGGCCTATCGGTTTGTTGATTTTTTACAGCGCGCGGGACAATCATATTGGGAAATTCTGCCGCTGCTCATTTCAGACAGATTTGGTTCCCCTTTTGCTTCCGTATCCGCAATGGCCGTCAACTGGCTGATGGTCAGTCCGGAACTATTAGTGAAAGAGGGCTTGCTGAAACGCACTGATCTTCCGGCTGCGGAACCAGTCCGGAGTATTTATTACCGGCGGGTTGAAAAAAATCGAAGTCGGCTGCTTGGCAAAGCTTGGGAATGCCTGAAAGCAAATCCTCGTTCCCGCCACTGGAAAGAACTCCGCGCGTTTCAGCGGCGGAAGCGCCATTGGCTTGATGACTACTGTTTGTATCAAGCTATTAAGCGGAAAGAGCATAACCTGCCGTGGTTTTCCTGGCCAGTGCGCTTTCAAAACCGCAATGCTGCAGCACTACAACAGTTTGTGCATGAGCATGATGGCATTCTCGCCTATTTTTCGTTTGAGCAGTGGATTGCGCATAAGCAGTGGCAGGATCTCAAAACCTACGCAAACCGCCGCGGCATCAAGATTATCGGCAGCGTTCCATTTTACGTCACGCATGACAGTGTTGACGTTTGGGCGCATCGTGATCTGTTCCAAATGTCGAAAACAGGAAAACTGCAGGCCGTCGCGGGAGTCCCGCCGGACCACTTTAACCAGCTTGGCCAGCGCTGGGGCAATCCGCTGTACGACTGGCAAGCGCTCCGGCGCACCAAGTTTGCCTGGACGCTCGAGCGGTTCAGTCAGGCGCTGCGCCTCTATGACCTCATCATCCTTGATCACTTCCGCGGCTACCGGGCGTACTGGCAAATTCCCGCTTCGTCGCCGCATGCGCGCCGTGGCCGCTGGATCCGGGTTCCGTCAGAACGGCTTTTTTCCTTGCTGAAACGTCAATACAAAAGCCTCCCGATTATTGCGGAAGATCTTGGCGTCATCACCCCAGCCGTGCATACGCTGCGGGAACATTTCAAGATTCCCGGCTTCCGTGTCCTGCAACGAAGCTTGCAGCTGCGGCTTCCTGCGATGACGAATCCACCGGCGTATCCTGAAAACGCTGTCGTGTTTACGGGAACGTACGACATGCCAACGCTGCGCGGCTGGTTTAATGTTCGTCCGAAGGAACTGCAAGATGCAGTGCTTCGCCACCTTCATACGGACGTGGAATATCTGAGCTGGAACGGCGCCGAAGCCGCGATGCATTCGCCAAGCGCGCTCTGTATTGTGCAACTCCAAGATTACCTCGGGCTTGATGATCATGCTCGGATTAATCGACCAGGAACGGTCGGTACGAGCTGGATGTGGCGCATGGAAGATGCCTTTCTAACACCAAAACTTTCCCGTTCCATTCAGGAACTGACAAAAAAAGTGAAACGGTTGTAGTAAACACCATGCGTTGTTTCGTGGGTCCTATCTCCATTGACGGGTTTATGTGTTTTACGATTCAAGCAACGTGCTCACGGGTGCGGGACAAATGGGGAATAACTCTCGCTCTGCGGACCCAAGGGGATTTGAACCCCTGATCTTCTCCGTGACAGGGAGACGTGTTAACCGGGCTACACTATGGGTCCGCAGAGCGAATGTTGTCAACGTGCTTGCCCTCAATGATTCCGAGCGACGCGAGGAGTTCATTCGGGAGAAACCGGAGCTTTCTATCCGGCTTTGCCGGATAGCGGCAGAGCCGTACACTACGAGCCTACATTGTTGCAGGATTCCACAAATGAAACGAACGCGCTTGTCTCCAGTAGTCGAATGGAGGCTAGGAAAAATCCTGCCTTCTGGCAGAACGTTGCGAGTATAGCAAAAGGCGTTCTCCCTGTCGAGCCCTGTTTTACAGGGGTTTTCCCGTATCATCGAACGCTTCTACAATCACGCCGCCACCGTTCCGCAGCGTCACAATATCATCCTGACCGTCGCCGTCGATATCGCCCGAAGAAATGATTGCGGAAGAGTCTGCGGGTGAAAGACGGAATTGCCCGACAGATTTTGCCGCTTGTGTAAACAATGCAACTTCGCGCTGACCGCGACGAACCGATTCAATAATCAGCAGAGGGTGATGGTCGCCCTTCACGTCGCCGACAGTAATACTGGTGCTGTCGCGCCGGCTTTTCCCAAACGCAAGAAAACCGGCATGCATGCGTTTTCCGTATCCGGAAAATATTTGGACATGCGCGCTTTTGTTTGCGGGAACAGTGAGAATATCGGCGCGTCCATCGCCGGTCACATCGGCAACCGCAACGTTAATGCCATTTTGAAAGTCCAAACTATACGCGGCAAACTTACGCAGAAACCGCCCTTGTCCGGAGTAGACAAGAACAGTTGATCCCGTCTTCGGCGAAGCTCCGACGACAATCTCTGCTTTTCGATCCCCGTCAAGATCGCCGCAGGCAAGATATGGGCTGCTGTAAGGATGGGAGCTCAGCGTTCCGAGAAATCCTCGTCCAAGCAAAGACTTCCCTTGTGCGTCAAAAACACGGATCCTCGGAAGCGCGCCAGGACCGGGAACGGTGACAATTTCGTTCTTTCCGTCACCAGTCGTATCGCATATCGCAACGCGAATTCCTCTGCTGAGTTTCTTGCCGTACGGAGAAAACGCGCGCAGCAGCGTTCCGTCATTGGAAAAGATCCTCACTTCTCCGGACATGCCGGGGCCGGAACCGACAACAATTTCGGCGCGAGGGTCGCCGGTGACGTTTCCGACAGCAAGGTTGGCCATCATCAAGGAAGGTTTCGGAAAGGCGGTAAATGAGCGCGTTGGAGCGATACCGCCAGCAATGGGACTATCAGCCACTGTTATGGTGATTTCGAGTGATGATTCAAGCTGCCCGTCGCTGGCACGAAAATTGATTCCTTTGTGCGTTCCCGCTTGCGAATAACTTGGCTCCCAGCGGAATGTCCCCGTGTTATCGCCATAATCCGTAAACACCGCTCCGCTCGGGAGGTTGCTTGCTTGAAGAGTTACGCGGCTGCCTTCCGGATCAGTTGCAGCAACAGCAAATGACAGAAGTTCTCCTTCGCGCCCGGTTTGGTTGGAGATCGGTGCAAATGAAGGCGCGTCGTTGATATTATTGGTTGCTTCCGGCGGCGGCGTTGCGTTGTTGACTTTCATCGTGAACGTTCCCGACGTCGTTGTTTTCCCATCACCTACTTCAACAGATACGGCATAACTTCCTGCCTGCTCGTAGTTTGGCTGCCAGCGCAGCGTTGCTGTCCCATCGGCGTGGTCAGAAATCGTTGCGCCGGTTGGCAACGATGAAGCATGAAACGTGAGTTGATCGCCGTCAGCATCCGTTGCGCTCAGCCCCTGCGCAAGGAGCTGGCCTTCGTCTATTGTTGCTGTCGGCAATGCGTTGAGTTGCGGCGTTCGGTTAGCGTCGGTAATCGTCAGCGTGATCGCCTTGCTTGCAGTGAGCGATACGTCAGAAGCAGTGAATATCATCGGGTAGGTTCCCGCCTGATCGAATGAAGGCGTCCAGGAAAACGTTGCTCGATTTTGGCCGTTGGCAAGATATGTTGCGCCAGCAGGCAAGCCCGTTGCGCCAAACGAGATACTATCACCGTCAGGATCATTGACCGTTATGTCAAAAGTGGCTTTTTTATCTTCCGGCACGGTTTGGTTTTGCGGCACATTGATTGTCGGAATGCGGTTTTCCAAAAGAATTGCTCCTTCGCTGTTGGAAAGATTCACCGTGTTCGTTGCCGCGCCAAGCGTTCCATCAGCGTTGACTGGATGAAAATACCCGCCAAGCGCGTAGTCTTTTTTCGTCGTGTCGGAAGATGACTCATCGCCATAGACGACGCTGTCAGACCAGTCATACCGATGTTTGACGAGAATAAGACCGCCAGTGTAATTGCGGGCATAGACAACATTCGTCGGGGTCGTGGAAATAATGGGACATGTAAAACCGCCGGTCTGGTTATCAAAATTGTAAAAATTATCGGTCCCCGTGTTGCCAAAAATGTCTTTTGCGCCGCTAGGCATGGTTGTCGGCTGGCCGATGTCCACGGTGACAGCGGGATTCCAGAACGCGTCGGGAGTAAATGGCGCTACGTCAGCGGAATAGAGGTATGATGTGAGATTGTTTTGCAGCAAATAATACATTGCCAAAGATTCGATTTTGCCACGGCTAGTTCGGCAGTCATAGGTCGTGCCGCCGGAACAGTACGGGTCAACCAACTCGTAGCTATTGAGAAAGAATTTTTCTCCCTTGTTTTTTGTTTCATCAATGAGGGACTTCCATTGGCCGCACTCACCTTGGTAGGTATTGCCGGCGTTTTTGTAATGATTAAAAAATATCTCCACTATATTATCTTGCACGCTTGCAAGCGTATCCAGCGTATAGATGGACAGTGGATACTCATTGGGAATCGTAATGACATTGCCGGGGTAGCGAAACGCGCTTTGCCCGGCGTTGGCAGAAAGTTTGGTGCGTACGTTTTGCTGGAGTGTGAAGTAATCATAGAACGGTTGCGCGGGAGTTGTGGCGCTCCGCACATCTGCGCCCCAATATTCCCAGGACATATGCATGCCGTCGGCAAACGCAATATGGTTGTCCTTCACCACAGTGTCAAAAGTGACTCCGCTGATCGCGCTGGTGCCGCCTGCCCAGTAAATATTTTCGTTTTGGAATGTATTGGCAAAATAATCAGCAAGCTGTGGATGCGCATAATTCGGCACATCCCATTGCGGCAAATATGCTGACATCATCCGTGATTCCGCGCGAGATGTCGCGGTGGAGGCAAGACACCCCGTGTTTGGGTTGCCAGGGCTATCCGGGTTCCATCCTTTATACTGTGTTTTGGTCCCCGTGATAAACGAATAGGGGCAGCCCGCGGTTTGCGTACACTGCGGATCACTTGCGCTGTATGTTTGGCAGTGCCCAGACGTGCCATACAGCATATCGCAATCGCACTTTGCGTGCAGGTAAAAATCCTCGGCTTGGATGTCCGGATCATGCGACGTGTTGTAGGAATTGACATACGACGTAATCTTTGTATCGGTGTGCCCGTCGCGGCCCGCTTGCGGAAGCCCGTTGTTATACTCTGTCATATCAGCGTATGGATAATTCTGTATTTTCGCATTGATCGCATGGATCGCTCCTGTGGGGAACGTACCGAAGAGATAGTCATAACGGTCAGCAAACGTCTGGACAGATGGATCCATGTTCGCGCTGGACACTGTGTACGACCCCATGCTGATGTTCGGATAGTTATCGTATGAAGGCGCTGCATTTTCCTGTTTCTGCGTTTTCCCAGTTGTTGCAAAAGCAATGCCGTCAGACCCGCTGTGAATCGCGTAGTACTGTTCGGGAATTTTTCCATCACTGCCGCGGACGCCGATACCGGAACGAAAAACAACATATTGCCGGTCGTAGTTACGGACAAGAATATCGTACCATCCGGGCTGGAACACCGTCGCATCGACAACTGCGATGATTTCTGTCGGCATGACAACATACGATTTGAGTGCAGGAAACCGCGAAAATGCAACGCGTGCGCCATCTTGAAAACCGGTTCCGAAAATCTTGATGCGAACGTGTCCTGTGCTTGACGCGGAAACAATAAAAGGATCAACGTAATTGATAGTCGGTTTTGGAAAATGCGGCAGCGCCGTCCAGTAGGCAAGAAGAAAAAAGCCAAGGGAAAGGAGTGCGAGAACGCTGATCGCATACCACCCAAGCCGAAGCCTCCAACCTGAAATGTGCGTGGGTTTAGCTTCCATCGCTCCGGCATGCCGTCGAACAGCCGCACTCGGCTGTTTCTGGGCAGATCGTTTTCTTTGCGGTGCTTTTGATAGAGTTCCTGCCATAGCGTTATTCTATAGCGGTTTGCCGTTCATGCCAAACAATTTCCCAAAAAAGATGTTTTTCCTGCTGGAATAACTGTTCGGCACGGAACACTGCAGGTTGTTGCTGTATATGCCCGCCGCGCATACAAGAAAAAACTCGCCGCAACGCCCGCAAGCGTCGCGAGAACAATGCTGCTGGCGATCTTTTTGGACTTCCACGATTGCATGGATGCGTTTAGAGTGATCGTCCTTTTTCCGTAAAGAGACGCAGTGATGGCGTAAAACCGGACAACGGCATCGTTTGAATATCGTCCACGTCGTCGCCGTTTGCGTCACCGACCGCTACGCTGACGCCGCCGGTAAACGTTTTGGGATACGCAAGAAACTGGCTTCGGAGCGTGCCGGTTCCGCTATACGTTTGTACTACTGGTTTGATCTTGCCCGTTGGCGCAAGCACAATATCCGCCTGGCCGTCGCTATTCAGATCGCCGCTTGCGATGCTGACGCCGCCGGTATATGCCTTGCCAAAGGGAAAAAACGGTTTGAGCAGCGTTTTTCCTTGCGTTGAGTACACGCCTACTTGCGTTTTGCCCGATTGGGAACCGAGGAGCAGCGAAGACGTCACGCTTTGCGGAAAGACACCGGCAGTCATTGCGAGTCCGCCGCGAAATGATGTGCCAAATGGAAAGAACTTTGCTGTTCGAACTCCTGCGGCTGTATACAGCAATACCGCTCCATTGCTTCCTTTTCCTCCGGCAACCGCGATTTCCGCTTTTCCGTCCGCATTGAAATCGGCGCAGGCAAGCTGTGCGCCGCCCGTAAATTTTTTATCAAGCGCAAGAAAGCTCGACGGCGAAAGCACGGTCTTGCCGGTTCCTGAAAAGATGCGGATAAGCGGTTTTGCGCCCTTGCCGGGAGCCGTGACGATTTCGGCATTGCCGTCGCCGTTGAGGTCACACACGGTAATATTCGCGCCGACGTTGCCGCTGTACGGCGAGAACGCCGCGCGCAGCGTTCCATCGTTTGAGAAAACGCGCACTTCCGACTTTTGTCCGGCCGTCGTGCCGACAATCACTTCGTCGCGCGCATCACCGAACACGTTGCCCGAAGCAAGGACGCCGCCTTTTCTTGATGCTTTGTCGAAAGCGTAAAATCCTTTGAGTTCGCTGAAGGAAAAGTACGTGTCAGGGACTTTGCCGGTCAGTGAATCGCGTCCGGATTTCGGATTGCGCAGACCGATGCCGTTCTCGACAACTGCGTACTGTCCGTCAACATTCGTTACGGTAATGTCATACCAGCCGGGTTTCATCAGGTCGAGCGGCAATTGCGCGACAATTTCCGTTGAAGACACGACATAGGTTTTAACCGCTTTGTAAGTGTAAAACTTCACAATAGCGCCGTACCGAAATCCTGTGCCGGTAATTTTGACTTTGAGCCCGGTTTTTGTCGCCCAGCGCGGATCCACATTGCTAGGAACCGATGAGCTGACGGTTGGCGCGGGCGATGCGTACGGCGCTGTGCCGACAACGTCGACCTGGCGCAGTATGTCGTTCCAGGAATCCACGGCAAAAAGTGTGCCGCTTGCCGTATCGGGAACCAGCCCTTCGAGATTGTAGAATTTTGCGGCAGTGGAGGAACCGTCTGTGTAGCCTTTGTCGCCGGAACCGGAAACGAGCTTTGTCAGCCCTGTCACCGGGTCAATCTGCCGAATACGGTGCGAGCCCGCTTCCGTCAGATACAGTTTTCCATCCGCGCCCATCTTGAGATATTCGGGATAGGAAAAATACGCGGCCCTGCCGATCCCTTCTTGATAACCCGCGGAACCGGCTCCCGCAAGCGTTGTCACCGTGTTTGTTGCCAGGTCAATGGAACGGATTCGGTGATTGCCGCGATCCGCGACGTAGAGCACGGTTCCCGCATCGTTGATCGTGATGCCCCAGGGCGTGGAGAATTGCGCCGTGCTTCCGATTCCATCCACAAATCCTGCGTCTCCTCCGGCAATGAGGCTTGTCGTGCCGTCTGCGAGTTTGACTCTGCGGATGCGGTTGTTTCCTGAGTCGGCAACATACAGATAGTGTTCCGTTGGATCGAGAACAATGCTTGTCGGTGATTGAAAATATGCGCAGCCGGTTTGCGCCGTCAGCGTGTCATTGCGGTCAACAATGTGGGAACACGGGCTTCCTTCTTGGTACGCGTTGGTCGTGTCGCCGGTGCTGTTGGTCCGCCCCGCTCCGGTGATGAGGGAACTGCGCACGGAGGAACTTGCAATATCAATTTTCCGAATGCGATTATTCCAACGGTCTGCGACGTAGAGCGCCGTTCCGGAACCGTTGACGGCGATACCGGCAATGGTGGAAAACCGCGCCTCATCCAGATTTTCTGTTCCCGCAGCTTCAGGAACGCCTTCGCGGTAATTGTCAACGATGGAACCGATAACGGTCGTCGCCGTTTTTGTCGCACGGTCGATTTTTCGGATGTGATTGTTGTCGGCGAGATACAATGTTTTTCCGTCGAGCGTCATCGTCAGATCATGCGGCCGGCCAAAGAGTGGATTCGTGCCGTCGCGGGAACCAAATCTGCTGGTTCCTGCAAAGACGCCGTGGTTCGCCGGGGAACTGATTGTCCAGCGATGCACTGTGCCTAGCCCGCTCTGCGCGACATAGAGAGAACCGTTGTACACGGCTATGCCAGCTGGAAAAATCATCGTTTCCTGCGTCGTGTCACTCGCAAAGAGCGCGGTTGCCCCGCTTGTCAGATTGATGGAGCGTATTTTGTCCGTGAGGTACAGATCGGGATCGGAAATGTACAGCGTTGTTCCGTCGGCCGACAGCGCAACGCCAAACGGATTGTAAAACTGCGCCGAGGATCCGGTCCCTTCCGCATAGCCTTGCGTGCCTGACCCGGCGAGAACAGAGACCGTTCCGCTTGCGAAAATGACTTTGAGGATTTGGAATGTTCCCGCATTCGCAACGTACGCAGTGGAGCCGTCCGCAGCAATGGCAAGTTTTCGGGGATCGCTGAGTCCCGTGGCAATGGTCGCGGGCGCGCCGCCGGACACAGGTACGCTTTTCAGCGTGTTGTTGCCCGTATCGAGAATATAGAGCGTGGAACCGTTGACTGCGACGCCTTGTGGTGAGGAGAGTCCGGAACTTACGAGCGTTGTCGTATCGCCGGATGCGCTGATTTTTCGTATCGCGTTGTTTCCCGTATCGGCAACGTAGATGGAACCGGAGGAATCTGCAGCAACGCCGCGCGGGAACGTAAAACTTGCAGCTGAACCATTGCCGTCTGCAGAGCCATACGATCCGCCAGCCAGCGTCGTGATGATGCCGGAACTGTCAACTTTCCGAATCGCGTTGTTAAACGTATCGGCGATGAAAAAATTCCCGCTTCCATCGCTTGCAATGTCTTCTGGAAAATCCAACAACGCTTGATTTGCCTGACCGCCATCGCCATCATAAACCCTGCCGACGAATGTCGTCGTATCGCCGTATGCCGCTTTTGCGGGAACCGTCCATAAAATAAAAACGCCAAGAAAGAGAACACTTGGAAGAAGTACGATGGAACGACGATAAAGGCGCATGTTTGGTTTTGCTTATTTTGGAATATCATTATAGCACTTTTTTGCTTGTTTTGCAAATGGAAAAGAGACCGGCCGTCATGGTCGATCTCTCTCGAATGAACTATCCGTACCGTCATGGTACGGCGTAAACGTGGACGCTCACCAGGGAAGGACGATGTGGACGTGTCGGAACGCAAGTATTCCGAGCGTCAGCACAATCCCGATGACCGGCGGGATCATCAGCACCAGCCCAACGCTGATGAGCAGCGCCGTCGAGCGACGAATCCCGTGCACAGCCGCCATCATCTGCCTCCTCTCCGAGAACCAGCTCTGCTACCGCCGGACCGGTCCTCTTCATCCTCATCATCCATGACGATGTCGCCATCGCCCTTTCCTTCGCCCTTCTTCTTGCCTTTGCGCAGATTGAGCAAGAACGCTTCGACAACCCCGCCGAGCATCCCAAAGTCGTACAACTTCTCGCGCAAGTCGTCGAGACGGAACTGACGGACAACCCGACTGACGACCCTCATGTACTGCTCAGGGTCCTCGTCCTTGAGCCCAGGGAACATCTTGTCCACTTCTTCCTGCGCAAACGCCAAGTAGCGCAGGCGGCGGATGTGGAGAGCGTTGGCCTCTGCCTCTTCTTCCGCGGCACGCTCGCGGGCCTGGCGATACCTCTCACCAACCGCGAGCTTGCCGTAGTCAATGAAGACAAGCCCGAGGCCTAATCTTCTGCACTCGCCCTCGATGTAGGCCTCCATCTCCTTGAGCGCATCCGGCTTCTTGCCGCCCAGTGCTTCGTCGATGGTAAGCTTTCCTTCGGCTTGCAGCATCGCGCCCTGGGCTATCTGCCCTGTCAGCTGGCTTATCTTCGTAGCCAATACCTTGCTCAGCTGATCCCTTTCGGAGGTCTCCGTATCGCTCTTCTCATCCCCGCCTTCCTTACTCTGCGCCGGAAGCGTGATGAGCCCGACTTTCCGGAAGAACAGTGCCGCGTTTTTGATGCACAGCTGCAGCGAAAGCGCGATATCAAGGAGAACCTGCCCCTTGTGGATCTTTGCGAGCAGGTCGGACGCTCCTTCGGGCAGTGCAGCATTTGGATCGACCGGTGCGGTCCAGACGTCAGGGCCATCTATGACCTCAGCAAAGACCGCTTCCGGGTACGTCGCCGCTTGCGCAACTCGAAACCATCCGCGGAACAACTGAATCTGCCATCCTTCGCGGACGCTACGGCCCAGCACCAGGTGGCCGAAGAAAAACTCGGCAGCAACCGTGTTCTGCTCCGGGCTAATGATCCAGCCGCGAACATTCAGTAGAAGGAGCGCTCCCGTTGCGAGGAAGGCCCACTTCATTATCAAGCCCGGCACCCAGATGGCACAGGCGAGGTAGAGCGCGATGTCAATAACGACCACCGCGGTCAATGCGCTTCGTCCCACATCGTGGACCGTTCCTGCCTGTTGTGGTGCGGCGGGTTGCGCAGCACCATGAACAGGCGGCTTGAAGGTCAGTTCCCGCCACGCGTAGAGCGCGGTCAGGATTCCGCCGACAATAAGCCCCCAGTACCACGAGTATCCCCGCAGCACGACCAACACAACAAAGGCCGCTCCCATGCAAACCAGGAGGGCGATACCGATGTTTCTGATCTTTGCCACCTTGAAAACCCTCCTTTCGGGAGATGGCGTCTGTGTCCACGTTGTCAACGAACAAACATGGTAAGGCCCATCCGTTGCAACAACACCTTCCAGTCGTCGAATGTTTGAACTACTTGCGCGGTTCAAACATGACCGGCTATGGTATCATGGCCTTCAGGAATTGTCAAGCGCGGTGATGTAGTGTGGCCCTGGCCATATCCATGGTTTCGGAACCTCGGTTATGCTGCTTTCATCAAGTCTTTACCACAGCCGGAACAACAGTCCCTGTTTTACCGTCCACCGTTCGCCGTCAGAACGTATGGTCATCGCCCCACCCTGATCAGTCCGAAACACGGGAACACGGAACGCTTGATACCGCTCAAGAACATCTGCGTGCGGATGGCCAAACTTATTGTTTGCGCCAACCGAAATCACAACAGCTTCCGGATGGACAGCGCGAAGAAATGGTTCAGAACTTGAAGTATGGCTGCCGTGATGCGGTGCTTTCAGAATTGTCGCGGCAAGCGGAATGTTCCTGCTGAGCATCTCGCGCTCTACTTCTTCTTCAATATCACCGGTCATCAGCACGGAAAAATTGCGATAGGAAAATTTTCCCACGATCGATGTGTTGTTCGTTTTTTTTGTTTCCCTTCCCTGCCAGGACTCAGCGGGTGAGACGATGGAGAACGTGCTGCCGTCGGAAAAATCCAGCCGGTCGCCCGCATGCACGTACTGAATGGGAACGTTGCGTTTGCGCAGTTCTGCCTCAAGCGTCGCGTACGCTGCTGTGTGCTTCACGACGCCAGTCATGATGAATTTTCCGATGTGGTAACGGCGAACAACGGACACAAGTCCAGTCGCGTGATCGCTGTCCGGATGTGTCATCACCACAACGTCTAAGGAACGGTCAAAAAACGGCATGGCGCGTCCAAGCTGATCCAGCACGCTGTTATCCGGCCCGCCGTCGATGAGCATTTGTTGATGCTTCGTTGTTTCAAAATACAGCGCATCGCCCTGTCCGACGTCGAGCGCTGTAAATTGAACAAGTGAGGGCCGTATGGAGTATGCATGGATGAGCACAGCAACAACAACGACAAGAGCAAGGATTGTCGGCACAAGAACACAGGAGAGAAAAGTTCGTCTAGTCATCACTCAAGAGTATACACTGGCGCGCGCACCACCGCATGAGCAAGATCATTCCTGCGAGAACGTAGAGCAACAGAAGTACCCACAATGGAACGTCCGTCGTCGCGGCAAACGGGAGCCTGCTCAATATTTCCGTTGCGGTGAGAATCCACGTCATTGCAAGCCATGCGAAAGAGGCAATGAGTGTTCCTACAAACGGGAGAACAATGCCAACAGCGGTCAGCAGCATCGTCAGCGGCACAATCGGCACAACGAGAACGTTTGTCAGCGGACTGACCAGCGATATGGAACCAAACCGCACCAGCATCAGCGGGAGTGTTGCCGTTGTCGCGCCGAGCGTGGAACTGAGCGCGTCGCGCAGTCCCAGTGTGGTGGAAACAAACGTCAGGCGCCGTTTAAACCATGAGGCGATCCAGAACAATCCTGCCGTTGCAAAAAATGAAAGCTGAAAACCGACATCATCAAGAAGCACGTACGGATTGAGCAACGTCATGACGGTCGCTGAAAACACGAGCGCGTACAGAGGCGTGCTCCGCCGTCCAAGATGGCGCGCAAGGAGAACAATCGTGCCCATGATTGCAGCTCGGACAACAGATGCGGACAGTCCTGTGATAAGCAGGAACGCAAGCAACCCGGCAAGCACCAGCCAAAATGCTTTTCGGCGCGGAACACCGATTGCAAGACACACGGCAAATACCGATGTAATCACCACGGTAATGTTGTAACCGGAAAGCGCAAGAATATGCGAAACGCCGGTCCGTTGAAACGCAAGCGTGACCGCATGCGGAATCCCCTGCTTCGCGCCAAGCAGAATTCCTCCGGCAAGCGCGGCCTGCGGCTCTGGAAACAGCTGTTGCAAGCGCCGGACAAATAGTTCCCGAATCCCGAAAACGCTCGCGAGAACGAAATTTCCCGTATTGCGCCGGAGGATCTGAACGGATGGAAACCGGCAAAGTACGTCAATGCCGTGAAGCCGCAAGTACTTGCCGTACGAATCCTTCTTCGGCACTTCAAGCTTCTTGCACTGCACGCGGAGCATGTCACCATACGCATACTCCGGATACAATCCCGCACTCAGCAGCAGCCGAACAGAGTGGTTGGAAACCTCATCCTGCCTGGATTGGAGAGCGTGAACAGTGAGGCGCTGTTCTTGCACGCGATGATCAACGTCGTCGACAAAAACATCAAATGTTTTTGGAATGGCCTCGGCGGGAATGATTGTTCCCGCTTGATTGGAGATGAAAAAACGGAGCGCTCCTGATACAAACAGAAGGCATAGGAGAACAGCATGCCATTGCCGACGGAATATCCTCCAGAGCAACGCTATCCCGACAGAAAAAAACACCCATGTTCCAAGTAGTTGCACAAGGGCAACGCCGGACAGGAATGCGCATTCCCAGAGTAGTAATCGCCGTGCTGCAGACACAAAAATCGGACAGTTTTCATAAAACCGTCCTCACCAGCATCATAGCACATGCGGGAACGCAACGCAAGCAACTCCAAACGCCATCCACGATACCCGCCTATTTCTTTGTTTCGCGCTTTGCTGAGAACCGCAGCATCGCTTCTATAAACGGCTTCAGGTTGCCGTCGAGAGCGTCCTGCGGATTTTTCGTTTCGAACTTTGTCCGGTGGTCTTTGACGAGCTTGTACGGATGCAGGACGTACGAACGGATCTGGTTGCCCCACGCCGCCTCGGTGTATTCGCCGCGGAGTTCCTGCTTTTCTTTATGCTGTTCGGCAAGCATCCGCTGATGGAGTTTTGCTTTGAGAATTTTCATTGCCGTTTCTTTGTTTTGTGTCTGGGAGCGTTCGTTTTGGCACTGGACAGTGATTTTTGTAGGAAGATGAACGATCCGCACGGCTGAGTACGTAGTGTTGACGCTTTGTCCTCCATGGCCGCCGGACATAAATGTATCAATACGCAGGTCTTTCGGATCAATCTCCATTTCTTTGATCTCGTCGAGTTCCGGAATCACTTCCACAAGCGCAAACGATGTCTGGCGCATAGCTTCGGCATCAAAGGGAGAAATACGCACAAGACGATGGACGCCGGCTTCGGTTTTCAGATAACCGTAGGCAAAAAGGCCCTGCACTTCGAGTGTCGCGCTTTTGATTCCCGCCTCCTGCCCAACGGAACGGTCCACAACATTAACACTCCATCCCTGTTGTTCGCAAAACCGCAGATACATCCGGAGGAGCATTGCAGCCCAGTCCTGTGCATCCGTGCCGCCGGTTCCCGCATGGATCGCGAGAATGGCATTGGATCGGTCATGTTTACCAGAAAGGAGAACGTAAAATTCGAGATCTGCAAACCGCGCTGTGAGTTGCTGTAGTGTTTTCTCGAGATCGGAACGCAGATCATGCTCCCCTATCGTTTCTGCTTCATGCGCCAATTGCAAAGCATCCCGAACGTCGGTATCCAGGGTCTCCCAGTCACGAACTTCTTTTTGCAACTGATCGAGCCGTTGCATCACCGACTTCGCTTCATCGGGATTGTTCCAGAAATCGGATGCCTGCGTTACCTGTTCGGTCTCTGCTATCTCGGTTTTTGTACGGTCCAGGTCAAAGTAACCTCCATGTCGCAGAAATTTTTTGATGTAATGCGGTGAATTGTTCGATAAGGTCTTTCATATTGATTGCCTGCCTTGAGTGACATGGTCATCGGACCGTGGAGTCAAAGGGTTTGATAAGAACTTTCATAGAGAACAAGTATAGCAAGAAATGAAACGGTGAGAAAGTGTGTTGGCGCAGTTTCCCATGTGGGTAACTGGGTAACGGCCTTATCTTTGCCACGTGGACAGTTACCCTTATTGGTACAAGGGAAGTCTTTGGTACATAGAGAGCTTCCGTATAAGGAGTGCTTGCTATAACATTCCCTCTTCCAGTACTCGCCACAGCTTCTTTGAACGCCGCACTTTCTTCGTCAAAGAAAAATGGACAAACTGTCCTTTTCGCTTTCCTTCAACGAACCCAACGTTAATCAGTCGCTGTACATGCTTTGTGGCATTCGGCTTGCGGATTCGAAGCATCCGAGCAATCTCTGTCAGCGTCATGACTTGCGTTCGAAGGGCAAACATGACTTTCATGCGACTTTCATGTCCAATCGCTCTGCCTTGAGCGGCAGTTTTTCGAAAAAAACGAAAAGTATGCATAAAACGGGCAAATTACTTTTCTTTGCCCCGTCAAAAAGCAGTGTAGCACACCGAGGAAAAAGGTCAAACATTCCAATAGAAATCAGAAAATGCCGCTTGTTCTCCATGTGGGTACAAGGGTAACACCGGAATGCTTCTTTGGTTTTTCGACAAACAACTACAAAGAGTTCCCGTCGTCTGCGCGTTATCATTTTTTGGAATTACATGTCAAAGGCAGGAGAAAAATCCAATACGCATGCTTTTGCCTAAAAAAAATAATCACGGTCGAATATTCTTCCCGTTACTTATCCACAGGCACAGACAGAATGCGTTCCTGCTGAGGAACGGTCATCGCACAAAAAAGAGGATGTGCATTCCGGAATTTTGAGAGATTTCAACTCAAGAATTTCCCCTTCCGCTTGCATTGGCACTCACCATACCACGACTGCGGGAACACTCCAAGCGTGTGGAAAAACGGTCTTTTGACGGATCAAGGAACAGCCCGTACACTACGCGCATAACAACATAACCTTTCACCATGCAATACCAACACAACGTGTGCGCGGAATATATTTGGATTGACGGACAGCAGCCGACGGCAAAACTCCGTTCGAAAACTAAAATTCTTGATGAAGTTCCGCAACAGGTTGAACACATCCCAGAATGGGGATATGACGGATCGAGTACGTATCAGGCCGATGGCAAACATTCCGATCTTGTTCTCAAACCGGTTTCGTTTGTCCGCGATTCGCTTCATGACGCGGAGCGCGACGTCCTCGTGCTCTGCGAGGTGATGAACGTGGACGGCACACCACACTGGAGCAACACACGGGCACGCGCCCGTGAGATTGCGGAACGTTTTGCCGATCAGGAGTGCTGGTTTGGCATCGAGCAGGAGTATATGCTGTATAAGGGTCGCGATCCGCTTGGCTGGCCCAATCACGGCTTTCCTGCGCCGCAGGGCGGCTACTATTGCGGCGTCGGCGCAGATGAGGTATATGGCCGCGAGGTTATTGAAGAACACACGGCAGCGTGCCTTGCCGCTGGTATCCGCATCGTCGGCACCAACGCGGAAGTCATGCCGGCACAGTGGGAATTTCAGCTTGCGCCGATGAGCGAAAGCGACCAACTGTGGCTGAGCCGCTGGCTGCTGTACCGCATTGGCGAGAGATACGGCATCAACGCAAAGTTCGATCCCAAGCCCGTGGATGGCGATTGGAACGGCGCCGGCGCGCACACAAACTTCAGCACGAAGGCAATGCGGGAACCCGGCGGACTGCGCGTTATTCTCGAAGCGTGCGAGAAGCTGAAACTCCGCCATTGGGAATATATTGCCGTGTATGGCGCAGACAATGACAAGCGGCTCACCGGAAAGCATGAGACGTGTTCTATCAATGAATTCCGCTATGGCATTTTTGACCGCAGTGCATCAATCCGGATTCCTCTTGCCACGGAACACAATGGTTGCGGGTATCTTGAAGACCGGCGGCCGGCAGCAAACATGGATCCATACCTCGTGACGACGATACTTATGGAAACCATCTGCGGCACGCCTCAGTTGCTCGCACAGGAAAATTCTGTTACCTCGATGGCAGAACCGGCAACTGCCGCCCCGTGAAAACCACCGCGCCGCGCAGATTCACCAGCACCGGTTCTTCGCGAATCTGGGGCTGCCAAACACGTTTTGTTGACGGTTCCGGAGAGCGCTACTCGTTGGTATTCGTCGTAGTCGCGCTTTCTTTGAACTCTTCCAATTTGATCTGAACGGTTTTCTCGTCGCCTTTGTGGAAGATCTTCAGCGTAACGGTATCACCAATCTGGTATTTTTGTAATGCATTAGCAAGCGGGGTTTTTTCATCAATCCTCGTGTTATTGACTTCGAGAATGATGTCATTTTCCACTAAACCCGCTTTATCGGCTGGACTTCCGGGAATCACGGCAAGCTGGTTTTGGCTCCCTCCGGCCGAAAGAAGCGCGCCATGGTCAACGGAAAGGTTGTTTTCCTGTTTGATTGCGCTGTTAATGAGAACGTACCGCACGCCAAGGTACGGACGGACGATTTTGCCGCTTTTCTCCACGCTCTCAATAACCTGCTTCACGGTATTGATCGGTATGGCAAAACCGACCAGTTGGCCCTGCTCGTCAATCGCCGTGTTGATGCCGATGACCTGGCCTGCAAGGTTGAGCAGCGGTCCGCCCGAATTGCCACGGTTGATCGCTGCGTCTGTTTGCAACGCGTCCTGGATGGTTTCCGCGGAACCGCGCCCATCGCCCGCGGTAATCGTCCGATGAATGCCGGAGATCACGCCCTGCGTCACGGTATTCGGATAATCGCCAAGCGCATTGCCAATAGCAATGACGGTCTGGCCAAGCTGCAAACTGTCAGAATCGCCGAGCGTTACCATCGGCAGATCCTTGCCGTCAATGTTCACAATTGCAAGGTCATTGAGAGGATCCGATGCAAGCACCTTGCCTTTGTGCTCGGAGCCGTCATTGAACACGACAGTCACGTCTAAGTCCGGATTGTCTATCGCCTGCTGTACCACGTGTTTGTTGGTGACGACAAGACCGTCTTTGGTGACAATAAATCCCGAGCCCGCTGCGACTTGCCGTTTTCCCTGTTGCGGCTCTTGCTGCTGCGGCATGCTGAAGGGAAACGAAAAGAAAAAGTCGTTAAATGGATTGAGTTCCGGGTTGGATTTAATCTTCGAGAGGTCCTGGCTTAAGATAACACTGACAACCGCCGGTCCGGCTTTTTTTACGACATCGGTTGTTCCAGACTCTTCTTTGACCGTGATGGTGGAACCCGGCGTCAGGCCTGGTGTTGTTCCCGTCTGCGCAAGGCTTTTGCCGCGGAGAACATTGAGCATATCGGCAACCGTCGGCAACCTGCCGTTGACAGCAGCGAGCCCACCCCAGAAACCAAACAATGACCCAACAAGAACAGAAAGTACGATTGTCTGCCCAATGATCCTGCTCATCGCTCCATGTGTCGGGGTTTGCGGTGTTTGTGGTGTTTCGTGAAAATTATCCATAGTAGAGTCGTATGACAATGAAGTTCAGTATACGATAGGCAAGCTGAAATTTTCCTGAGAGGAAATTATCGCGCGACAAGCTGAAAATCTAACGTAGAGCCGGGAACAATTGTCGGTTCAATCAGCGAGGCAAGTTCATTGCCGTCTTGCAGCACTTGCCAGCGCTGCGTTGCATTGGCCGTCACTCCGGCAATGCTGGCGATGCGTATGGAACTGTTGCCTTCGGCCTGCATATCCGCCGTCAGCACGGTGCTTTGTTGCGCGGATCGGAGCACATTATAGACAGAAAGCTGTCCCGCGGTCACGATCTCGAAGGATTGAACGTTCTCGCCATCATGAATACGCAGCGTCACGGGCGCAGGAGTAATCGCGGTTGTTGCTCCGGCTACTTTGCCTTCGCGGTGTACCGGCGGAGCATAGGAAATTTCGGAACCAGTCAGTTCCGCGGTCCCTAAGAGTCCGACGCCGAGCGCTAGGGCAAGGGAAACAAGTCCAAGCATAACAATCCACGAGCGTATGACAAAGCCTTGAATTTCCCGATGTGTTCCGATCGGCTGTATGGTTGGTTCTTCAACCATGGTCGGAACATCAGGTCGTTTCGTTCCCGCAGGCTGAGCAACAGGAGAACGCTTGCGCTGCGTTCTCGCACTGCGTGTTGGCTTCTTCGGTGTTATGGTTGTGTCAGTCTTTGTGATAGGTTGTGACATGCACTGCCTCCTTTGTTATGATCAGGCGCCGTAATGCGTACGTAATCCCTTCAAACAGCCCAACAAGCGCTCCCGTGTAGAACAGATCGCCAAGGATGGTGTTGCGAAAGAACGGCAATGCTAGTGTATAACATTCCAGCAGACCTTGCCAAGTCTTTGCATACATATCCGTCTGCAGCCAGACGCCAAAGTTCGTCACGAGATAGAAGAGCGCGGATCCGGATACTGTGCCGAGAACAATGGTTGTGGGATTTTTGTGCCGGCGTACATACCAGCCAATGACTCCAACGAGAACAAAACTCCCCCAAGTATAGGCGATGAGATTGTGGAATCCTATCTGCCAATCGCTGATGACCATTGCCGCCAAAGGAACCACAAATGCGTACCACTTTCGCAGGTACATGCCCGAAAACAAAGCAACCGCCGCGATCGGCGCAAAGTTTGCTGGATGCGGCAAAAACCGCATCGAGACGCCAAGCAGAATCAAGACAAGCGCAAGAATGAATTCACTTTTTCGGATCATGGAAGTAGTCATCTCTGTATCAGAATTGTAAACCCAGAGCAACGCTACCAGGACTTTCGCGTTTGTGCCGAGTGCGAGGCGCGGCTGAGCACCGAACCGGAGGCGCAGCGGCATGGTCAGATGGGCTGTGCCCGGATGACGTGCCACAAGCACGAAAGTTCTGGCTACGATGAAGAGCCGCTGCCGTAGCGAAGTTCGACAATGTCATTATTCTGGAGAACATAACTGTCAACGCCGACACTCGCCGCTTTATTATTGACATAGAACAGCCAATACTGCTTGTCGTTGCCGGTCAGGCCGCCAATGCCGTTGACGTATGTTCCGTAGCTCGATGTTTTTGTGTCGAGCGTCATGGTGTTTTCAGTCGTCACTTTCTGAAGCAGGCCGAGCGCAGTAGTATCGGCCGGTACGGTTGTGTTGAACGTTCGGATTGGGCTGCCGTTCCCGTTATTGAGGAGCATAATCACTGACAACGTCGCAGCCTCGTTCGCTCCTGATGGAACGTTTGTGGTAACGGCTGTATTTGTTGCAGCAATATTGGTCTTTGTTGTCGTTGCTGGTGAACACGCGGCTCCGATCAGCAATATTGTTGCAATCGGGAGACTCAGGAATCCAAGTTTCTTCATAAAAAATTCCTTTGTCTCCGGTAGAGTACAAGGAAATTCCTAGTACCTCTCCCCGGAGGGTTTATCTTTCCGTGCACCCGACGTGGTGCACGGCTGGGGTCCGACTCTGCATCCCATGTGTCACCCTGAGCTTGTCGAAGGGTCTCCATGGAACACATTACGGTGGCGGGACCGTGCCGGACTTGTTCCAAACATCCACAGAGTGGATGGAGGGAGCGCACCGGCTTCCCAGTAAATGGATTGTGGAATCATTATATCAGACCGGGAATGAAAAGCAAGGCATCGCTGTTATAGCGGCGATGGCACTATCGCCGCTCTATGATTTCATCGCGATCCATCATGATCTTCAGTTTCAGAATCGCGGCAACAGACATGGTATCAGTAATTGTTCCGTCCATGACCATCTGGAACGCTTCGGAAAACGGAACTTTTTTTATTTGTAATGCTTCAGTTTCTTCCGGCTTTGCACGGACAAACGAGAGTTTGCGGGCCAGGTAAATAATCGCCCGTTGGTCCGTGACAGAGTTTGAAACAGCCAGATGAAGAATATCCCGCCAGTCGCCGGCAATGATGCCTGCCTCCTCGCGAAGTTCCCGCTTTGCACCTTCCGGCATGTCCTTGCCGAACGAAACGCCGCCTTCGGGAATTTCCCATGAGTATTCGTTCAGCGCATAGCGATACTGTCCAACCAGCCAGGTATTGCCGTCGTCATCAAGCGGAATGATGCCAACCGCGGAACTTTTGAAATGCACAACACCGTAAATTCCTTTGCCGCCGGAAGGATTCACAATCTGATCTTCGCGAACACTGATCCACTTGTTATCGTAGACTTCTTTGGAACTCAGCGTTGTCCAGGGATTGTAGGATTCGTCGGTCATTGAAAAAACGTGTAGAAATACTTGAATATGTTTATGGATCCCGAACCGTCAGCTGAACACGGTTCGAGATTGAGAGAATTCTCTAAATGTCTAATTGTTATTTTGTAAAATTGAGCATTGTTCTTCTCTGCATCGTTGAGCTCCGTATACTGAACTGTGTGGAACGCAGGGTTGCCCGCAACCATTGCCGTACTCCCCTGTTCGGTTACCTGCTTACCTCCGATATGTTTGCTCGTGACCCCACTATTGCAGGAGCGAAACGAGCTGCTCATACAGTGCCTGATCTTCACGCCCCCCGCATGGAACCGGCAAAGTAAACATTCATAACAAATTATCAGCTATCATTTTAACATTTAGAAATCACTCGTGTCCCGTTAATTTTTGAGACACACCGGAAATGAGTTTTAATGAAGC
>CAYINT010000004.1:0-5157 GCA_964364875.1 uncultured Gammaproteobacteria bacterium
GACCACGATTCCAGTGTACCAGAAAAGTCGGGTTTTGTTTTAACATGGCTATATCATGAATAAATACAAAGGTGGCGATCTTGTCACCATCGGCCTTATGCCCAATCGTCCAACGTGAGATATCCTTGCTTTCCAGTCAAATGTTCCCTCGCTGATGACCATGGATAGTCAATTGGATTCTCGACCAAACCTGACCGCACGGGATTCATGTGAATAGAGTTTGCTTTGTCCCTGTAATTTTGATCATCGGTAATATAATGGTTCCAAAAATGAGGTTGGAATAACTTTCCTGATCGTCTCAAACGTTTGTTATACAGATGCGCATAGACACCATGAATATGTTGCAGCGTAGAACTGATACGATAGTCTTTTGGCGGAGTAAGAATCGCGTGGTAGTGATCTGGCATGACTACATACTCGTGAAGGAGAAACCCGTACCGTTCTCGTTGTTGTCTCAGAACATTCAAGAAGAGTTCTACGGTTTCTGGAACGACAAAAATCTGTTGCCGTCGGATAATGACAACTGTGACATAGGAAGGATGACCCGGAAGATCGAGCAAACGTCGTTTGGAAACAAACATGACGGGCAGATTACTGTATCCCGTTACCTTCACGATACCACAGGACTGGATCCTGTCAATGTTCCTGACTGCGAAAGACAAGATCCTCCGCTTTGTCATCACATTTCTCAGTCATAGGCGAAAATCTCGTTTTCGCCGTTATTGCCTCCGCACATGCAAGTAAAGCAAATATAGTTGCACGGGTTCCCGCAGTATTGATTTCAGGTCATTTTTTCAAAACTCTTTCTATATCAGCGATATCGTAATAGTTCTGTCCAGTTTTGAAGCTGTGAAACGCCAGCTCACAGCTCACAAACATGAGTTTTGGTAACTGGTCAAAATCATACCACTTCCATTCTTCGCTTTTTTCCGGCTCGAGAACAGTCGGCTCGCCTGCTTTCCATCCTGCAACAAGGCCAATGTGCGCGTATTGTTTTGGCGCATACGTTGTTATATTTGAAAGATACTGAAATCGTATATTTTGTATTTCTATTCCGCATTCTTCATTTGTTTCTCGCCGTGCGCAATCTGCAAACGATTCCATATATTCCAAGTGTCCGCCTGGGAAAGCGTATTCTCCTGCTCCATGCGAACTTTTTCGTTTGGACAACAAAACTTTACCATCTTTGAGAATCATAACGCCAACGCCGACTTTTGGTCGTTGCTCATCCATTCTTAATCCCCGCTTTCTTCAGTCGTTCCAAAAGCACCGAATGGATCTCCCGGTTGTTACTGCAGAGGAATATTGGATTTTTGTCCGTGTCCGCGTTTCCTTCAAAGTCCGTAAATATGGCTCCGGCCTCGCGGGCAATCAGTTTTCCAGCCGCAAAATCGTACAGTTCGTTCCCGTCGTTAATGATTGACTCAATTCTGCCTGATGCTAACAAACAAAAGTCAAACTCCGGGGACCAGTTATTGATATTACGCATGATGTCGTTGATAGTAATGTTCCAGACTTTGCTGAACCGGTCCATAGGACCCAGCCAGCCGATGACCTGTGAAACCACAGCGCGTTGAATATCCTTTTCCTGGCTTACTTCCAGCCTCGTCCCGTCTTGGAACGCACCTTTGCCGAGTTGCGCATGATATGTATGGTTGATCATCGGCGCATGGACAACGCCAGCAATGATTGTGTCGTCCTCAAAAAGAGCGATGGCGACGGTAAAGTTTGGAATGCCAATCACAAAGTTATGGGACCCGTCCAGAGGATCAATCACAAATGTGTAGGGCGAACCTTTTTCGACTTTCCCGGTTTCTTCGGAATGAATATTGTAATCGGGAAAATGTTTTTGCAAAATTTCAAGCACAACGCGCTCTGATTCTGTATCCGCGCGCGTCTGATAATCGCCGACGGTAGATTTTTCCACCAAATCAAGAACTTGCCCGAAGTATTTCTTCAGTTCCCGCCCGCCTGCTTCTGCCGCTTCGATGATGGCTTGAATATTGACGTCCATAAAGCTTTTGGAACTCATACTAAATTACTAGGAGTTAGATCCGGTTCATAACAGGGGGTTCGGGAACCCCTGTTATGGTGTCTGTTATATGTTTCGCGAAGATCCATGGTTTCACTAAATATTGTGGACATTTAGTTCTTCAAAGCCCGTGTTTTCATCGGGTGTTCTCGTGTAGACAGCATCATCAAACACGCCAAGAACAACCTCTGCTGTCGTTTTCACTTTGTTTCCGTCTTTGAGATGTCCGCCGATGACCGTTCCTTTTTTGTCAGAAACAGAAATATGGATATGACAGCCGCTTTCCGATAACGTTCCTGTTCCCGAAACGATTTCAAACGGCCCTTTCCACTCTTTCACAATTTGCTTATCTGGAACAGAGCCGGCCATGCGCAACACAACATTTTCTATTCCGCCGACAATAGATAACAGAACTCCGGCTTTGATCCCTTTTTCCCTTATTGTATTTTCGATCGACTCTTTCAGGAGATCGCCTGGTTTAAGACGAAATGTAATCTATTCCATAGAACTTCTGCTTAATGAATGGGAGTGTCATCGTCCCACACAATACTTAACGTCTCATAGTCTTCAACTTTCTCGCCATATTTACCGACCATAAAGTGTAAGTGCGGTCCTAAGTCCGCCAGCCAGCCGGTAGTACCACTATACCCTATTCTCTGGCCTTTAGTAACATGGTCGCCAACCGCAACACAAACGCCATCTTTGCGGAGATGTTCATACTCTGAATATTCATCGTTGTCATGCCGAATTTCGATAAAGTTTCCGTATTGTTCCTTTGACTTTTCTGCTCCACCAATGTCGGAACTTGCTTGAATATCCACGACAGTTCCATCAAGCGCGGCTTTCACCGGCGTACCTTCGGAAACAAGAAAATCCACCGCATGTTTGAGTTTTCCCACATGTGCAGGTGAGTCGTGGTACACAATTCTACTGTCTGGATTGAGTTGAACAGGAAAACCGTACTTGTTTCTTGTCCTAAACTCCCGCCCCATGACATTTCTTAAACTTTTTGCCGGAACCACACCAACATGGTTCATTACGTCCGATTTTCTTCCCTTCTGGCGTTGCGTTTGCCTGTTGCTGCGGAGCTGTATTCGTTCCCGCGCTGCTGGACATAGCGCCTTGTTCCGGAATACCGGTCAAGCTCGATTGCGTCGGGTCGGCGCCTTTGAGAACCATGCGCCGTTGCTGAACGCGTTGTCCGCGCGGCATGTTTCCGATGGAAAGCTTGAACAGCGTATAGACGATTTGCTGGTCAATTGCCGCGTTCAGTTGATGGAAAAGCTGAAACGCTTCTTTTTTGTACTCGACAAGCGGATCGCGCTGTCCATAGCCGCGCAGGCCGATTCCGCGACGCAAATGATCCATGTTGTCGAGATGCTCAATCCAGAGTGAATCAATGCAGTGGAGCATAAGAGAACGCTCTGCCTGGCCCAGCGTCTGGCTGTCGTTGACGGTTTTCTCCAGCCTCTCATACGCGCTGTCACCAAGTTTGGTCAGATGATCAATAATGGTTTCACGCGCTTTGACATCTTGCAATTTGTCGCCGCCCTTTTGCCGTAAATCTTCCAGTTTCAAACGGTCGTGAATATCAACCGGAAACATTGTGCCGACGACTTCGTAAATTTCACCTATGTTCCAGTTTGTCTCGTCTTCTGCTGAAGTATGAAATGAAACAACGCGCTCTATTTCATGCTCGATCATCGGCTCAACAAGCTCGCGCAATCTTCCTTTTTCAGCAAAAATGTTAAGCGTGTTTTCGCGCCGCCTGTAAATCACTTCACGATGTTTGTTCATAACATCGTCGTATTCAACCAAGTGTTTTCGTATGTCAAAGTTGTGGCCTTCGACGCGGTGCTGCGCGGATTCGATAGCCTTGGTGATCATGCCGTTTTCAATCGGGACGTCTTCCGGAAGGCCAAGCCTGTCCATCATTGTTTTCATGCGTTCGGAACTAAAAATGCGCATGAGATCATCCTCTAAACTGACGTAGAACTGAGATGCGCCCGCGTCGCCCTGGCGTCCTGACCGCCCGCGAAGCTGATTGTCGATGCGCCGCGCTTCGTGCCGTTCCGTGCCGAGAACAAACAGGCCGCCTAAGTCCCGCACTTCTTCTGATTCTTCATACGCTGCGCCATTGCCGCCCAAAAGTATGTCAACGCCGCGTCCGGCAATGTTTGTCGCAAGCGTCACTGCGCCTTTTCGCCCTGCGTCTTCGATAATCTTTGCTTCGCGCACGTGGTTTTTCGCGTTAAGCACTTCATGCGGAACGCCGGCATCGGTCAATAGTCCCGACAATATTTCGTTCTTCTCAATGGAAATTGTGCCGAGAAGTACAGGCTGTCCTGTTGCATGGAGTTCCTTGACGCGTTGGACGATTGCCCGGAATTTGCCAATTTCTGATTTGTAGACACGGTCGCCCATGTCTTCGCGGATCATCGGCTTGTTGGTCGGTACGATAACCGTATCAAGTTTGTAGATTTTTGAAAACTCTTCTGCTTCGGTTGCTGCCGTCCCTGTCATGCCGGCCAGTTTTGTGTAGAGGCGAAAATAGTTTTGAAACGTGATGGTTGCCAAAGTCACGCTTTCTTCTTTTATCTGCACGCCTTCTTTCGCTTCTATGGCTTGATGCAACCCTTCTGAAAACCTCCTGCCAAACATTAACCGTCCGGTAAACTCGTCAACAATGATGACTTCTCCTTCTTTGACAACATAATCTCGGTCTTTCAGGAACAAGGTGCGCGCTTTCAGGGCCTGTTCTAAGTGGTGCACTGTCTCCACACCCTTTTCCTCATAAATGTTGCCAAGCCCAAGCCATTGCTCGATCTTGCCGATGCCCGCTTCAGTCAGCGTCGCTACGCGCATTTTTTCGTCGACATTGTAATCCGTGCCGACCTCAAGCTTGCCGACAAGCTGCGCAAACTGGTAGTATTGTTCCGCGGGCTCTTCGGATGGCGCCGAAATGATAAGCGGCGTTCTCGCCTCATCAATAAGAATGGAGTCAACTTCGTCAACAATGGCAAAATGATGGCCGCGCTGCACGCGTTCGGCAAGATCCGCAACCATGTTGTCTCGCAGATAGTCAAAACCGAACTCGTTGTTGGTGCCGTACGTGATATCAGCCG
>CAYINT010000004.1:5167-25869 GCA_964364875.1 uncultured Gammaproteobacteria bacterium
AGCCGCGTATGCTTCTTTGCGGGAAACGGGTTTCAGGTTTCGGTGTACGTCGTCTTCTGCATCCGGCTGCGCGTCTGGCTCATAGAGAAATGCCCTGTCATGCTCGATCGCGCCGACCAAAAGCCCTAAAAAGTGGTAGATTTTACCCATCCACACGGCGTCGCGCTTTGCCAGGTAATCGTTGACGGTAACCAAATGCGCACCTTTACCTTCAAGCGCGTTGAGATACATCGCCAAGGTCGCGACAAGAGTTTTTCCTTCACCAGTGCGCATTTCTGAAATTTTACATTGGTGCAAAACCATGCCGCCGATCAGCTGGACGTCAAAATGACGCATATTGGTCGCGCGTTTTCCAGCTTCGCGCACCAATGCAAACGCCTCCGGCAAAAGATCGTCAAGGGTTTCTTTGCCTTCTTTCAGGCGAGAACGAAAGAGATCCGTTTGCTCGCGCATTCGGTCATCGCTCATGCCTTCAACGCGCTTTTCTAAACCGTTAATCTTCTCGGCCAGCGGACGGAGTTTGTTAACTTCACGGATGTTGGCGTCACCAAAAATTCTGCTTAATAAAGCCATGTGGAAAAAACAAAAAGATCCTTCGGAACGGCACTGATTGTAGCATAAGGGCAGGCTTCGTGCAAGGAAAACAGAGGTTTGATGAATATGTATAACTATCCTTTCGGGAAGAAGGATACTCCCCTACATTACGAACCCCTTCGCCTGTCCAGCAGTTTTTCCTTCCGTTTTTCCAATTCCCGGCTCAATGTATGGACGACTTTGGTAATTGCTGTGCGCATATCCTCAGCCCTGTCGCCAGCCGCAAGAACATCGCCTTTGACATATGCCCACGCTTCAACGCGAAAGTTCTCGCCTTTGTGGTGGTGTTTATCAACATCGAGTTCAAATTTCACTTTCTCAAGCAATGATTCAAAATGCAGCAGCTTTTGCGCGTGTTCTTCAACATACTTCTTCAGGCTCGGTGTTAATTGAAAATCTTTACCAGTGATGATGATTTCCATAGAATGATTATACCGTGATATCGAGCAAACGGAAAATAGGCGTCAGTTCGACAATCGAATACTGTTTGCCCAACGGTTTGGCAAGTTCTTCAATATCCCCAACGGTAAACCGCTTAAACACGCCGACATCCGTGACAATACGGCCTTCTTCTTGCTCAATGACTGAGATGCCCATTGCGGTGAAAAATTCCCAGGAAAAATCAATTGCTTCAGCTTTCCAAAAACTTGTGACGACATGCCCCCATGACTTCGTACACTGCGCCATCCTTTTCAAAAAAGCCGGACGCTTAAATGCATGAATCATCGGACTGCCCAGTGTGTTGAGTGTTGCAATGGTAAGGTCAAACTGGTTTGCGCTTTGAAAAAGGAAAAAATCCTCATGAAGCAACGTCACGTTTTTGCAACCCGCAAGATTGGTTGCCGCGGCCGCAACCATCTGTTCATCAATGTCAAGGGCAGTGACTGATGCAACGAGAGGCGCAATGTCTTTTGCGTTTCTGCCGTTGCCGCAACCAACATCAAGAACAGAGCTTTCCGGACCAATATGCTTTTTGAGATACTCTCTTTCTGCGTCAAAATACTCCTGCAATTCTGGGAGCGGATTCTCCATAATGTGGAGATAATGCATGAAATATTTTTCGTGTAGACCGTGGCTCATGGGATTACGTAAGAGTATGTCTACGCAACATGCCTTTCAAATCCGTCAAACTGCGATAGAAGTATGCCCTGAAACCAAGATTATCGCAACATCAATATTGCTTTGCTTGTCGTCAATGTACAGGCACTCGGCAGAACGAAGCTTATTGATACGAAGAACATACCGCAATGAATCTTTTCAGGGTTTGACATGGCCAGTTTGCCAGGAATAATAGACATCATCAACATGCTGAAACATTTCCGGAAATGTTTTGCTGTAGTATGTGGAACGTTCTCGAAAATTGTTGGAAAGAATACGTATTTTTATCTTCGGATTCGCTTTTCGAACTTTTTTGAGCAGTTGCAATGCCTCTCGACTGAGCTTTTCGCCAGAAAACCAGAAATCGAAAAATTCTTGCTTTGTCATCTTCAGATTCCATGTTTGAAACCAGGGTCTCCAATACGCATACGCGCTTCCTGCATTTGGACAGCGAACAATTGGCATGATCTTTTGCAGCGCAACGAGAAACGTCTCAGCGGGAACATGAAAGCGCTGTTCAAAACGATCGCTGAGCTTTTCGCTCGTAATAAGTATTCCGTTAAGATCGAAAATAATAGCGCGTATCACGACCTGCGTCCCTTTTTCTGTTCTCGCATTTTTCTGTAATGAGCAAAAACTTCGCGTGTGCCCCAAGGTTTAATATTTGCAAGTGACAACCCCAGCTTCAACACGTAATCGTCAATAGCTTTTCTATTTGGCGCTTCGATTTCTAAAAAAGTTGGGATGCTCGGAAAAGTATCAAGTTCAAAGTGCACATCACCAAGCACATATGAGATTCGGTGTTTGTTTATGGGATATCCGCGCTTCACGTGAAAGCCCATGCTTTGCAGAATCTTTGTTGTTTCAAGAAAGTCGGTCGTTTCCACCTCATGTTCTTCAGAAATTTTTGCATGTTTTTTCTCAAGTAACTGTTTTGTGGTAAGGATTGTTTTTGTTCCCTGTTTCCGCAAGCGGATCATCACTCTCTTTTTGGAAAAGAAATGATTGCCGGAATCAAAAACCAACCATTCGATATTTCCTTCAAATATCTTCTGCGCTCCCAGCTCAAAAAGCTTCTTCTCGATTTTTTTGGCATCAACCTCTACTATTTTTATTTCGGTCTCGATCATGACTGAGTATTTATTATCTAGAATATTCAGAATCCCAGAAACTGAATTTCTTCCTGCATTTCCAGCCCTCCGCAACCAACGCGGACTTTTTGCTTGATCGCCGAAACGAGCATAATAACGTGTTCTGCCGTTGCGGAACCAAGGTTGACGATAAAATTTCCGTGTTTGTTAGAAAGCTGCGCATCGCCGATCCTCATGCCTTTGAGTTCCAGCCGGTCATTAATGTATCCTGCGGGAATAACACCGTCAGCGCCGTGGTGTTTAATATCGAACTTTTCCCACAGGTCTTTTGGGAAATCGCTGAGCGGCACGTTTTTGAACACGGAGCCAAGCGACGGTTTGTCTAAGGGTTGATGTTCCTTTCGGTACGCTAACCGTTTTTTTTGCAACGCATCTATCGTTGCTCCATCGCCTTCTTCAAGTCTCAAAACAGCCTCAAGAACAACGCCATACTTCCCTTCTTCTTTAAGCACACTGTGCCGATACGTAAAATGGAACTCTTCATTGGACAATTCCCGCATTCGGTCAGGGAAAAGAACTTTTGCCGATACAAGCACATCTTTCATTTCCGCGTTGAACGCTCCTGCGTTGCCGTAGACAGCTCCGCCAATTGTTCCGGGTATTCCGAATGCAAATTCAAGGCCGGACAATCCTCTTTTCGCCGCTTCATCCGCGAGTTTCGTGAGATTATAACCGGCGCTGACTGTTACGCTTGTCCCTGAAAATTGATCGTCTGTGGTAATGTTCCGAATGATCAACCCATCATAGCCTTTATCCGAAATCAGAACATTTGCCCCTCCACCGAGCACGCGAAAAGGAATTTCCAGTTGTTGAGCTGCGCGAACGGCATTTTCCAGTTCTTGCACAGTGCCGGTTTGCACAAAATATTTTGCCGGCCCGCCGATTTTGATGTATGTGTGCGGCGCAAGGAGAATATTTTCCTGCAGATTTGGAATATTCTCACGAAATGCCTGAAGTGTATTCATAGGATTCGTTGGGGCGGAATATGTTCTGCCTTTACTCTGCCTTTGTTTTCCTTAGTATCATACTATTCCTACCGTCTGGTTCGAAGCAAACCCGTGCGGTGCAGGCAAGATCTGCTTCTTCGCGAAGGTCTAAGCCAACGGATGCCCTCTACTGTTGCTTTTTCTTTACTACTCCTCCCCTTCTGGATCCGACACGAAGTGGCGGAACGGATAAGGGGAGGTTGGGTGGGGTATTGTTGACTTTCATTTTTCGTAATTTGTAATTCGTCATTTAACATTATCCCTGTTGCAGCATATCTGCTATCTTCCATACTTCTCCGGCTCCGAGCAGCAGCACAATATCATGATCGGTCAACATTGGGCGTAAAAGGTTGGCCGCTTCTTCGAGTGTTGCAGTATACCGTGCGGGAACATTTTTTGGCATCTTTTTGACAAGATCTTTGCTCGAAATCGTTTTCAGCGTTTCGCGCGCGGAACTTGCTATTTCCGGCACAATCACTGCGTCAGCTTTCAGGGCATCTGCAAAAAGTTTGAGCATGACTTTTGTGCGTGAATAAGTGTGCGGTTGAAAAACGACGATGAGCCGTTTCCCCGCGTACTTTTGCCGTGCCGCGGCAATGGCAGCGCGGACTTCTGTCGGATGGTGGGCAAAATCGTCAATAATAATTGCTCCATGGTACTCGCCGCGCACTTCAAACCTCCGTGTAACGCCGGCAAAATCAGCCAGAGCTTTGTGAGCAGCGCTCGGCTCGACACCAAGCTGGGTGGTCATGGCAATCGCAGCAAGCGCATTCATGGCGTTGTGTTCTCCCGGCAACAGCAGTGAAAAGTCAAATTCCCGTCCATGCAGAGAGTACCGAATATGCTGATGATCTTGCCGCCAAATGCAGCCCAAGAGATGTACCGAAGCTCCTTGCCCTCTTCCAAACGTGATTACCGGCCGTTGCAGGATTTTTGCAAGCGCGGCGCATACCGGGTCGTCGGCGCGAAGAACAATTGTTCCTGGGATTCTTTGGGCAAACGCAGCAAAGACTTGCTGATAGGATTGTACAGTTGGAAAATAATCCGGGTGGTCATATTCGATTGATGTGATGACAAGATGCTGCGGATGGTAATACTGGAACTTATTTTGGTATTCGTCCGCTTCCACAACCAGCAGTGTTGAGGAGCCAACGCGTGCGTTCCCGTGAAAATCCTGGACAGGCGATCCCACAATGACGGTCGGATCCTTTCCCGCTGAAGCGAGAACAACACCGATCATCGCTGTCGTTGTCGTTTTGCCGTGCGTTCCCGCTACCGCTATGCCTTCGACATTGTCAAACAACTGTCCAATTGCTTCTGGATAGCTCATCGTCAGGAGTTCCCGCCTGCGTGCTTCCTGCAGCTGCGGATGGGTGTCTGGATGATACGCCGTGGAGTATGCGACACATGCAACGGTACGCGGCAAGGGATCGGTAAACGCGTGGACGGGAATGTGGTGCGACTGAAGTACGACGTCGGTTGAAAACTCGTCCGCGACGTCAGAACCTTCTACGTTCCAGCCGCGTCCTTGTAATACAAGCGCGAGCGCGGTCATGCCCTGCCCTTTGATGCCGACAATGTAGATGGAACGGTTTTCCGCGTTCATGCCTTGTGCGCTAAATAGAGATATTGGCGTGCCAGTGTCGCGGCGGCTGACGGATCATTGAGCAGACGGATGTGTTCTTGCAGTTCTGCGCGATGTTTGGAATTGTTCAACAGGTCGAGAACGGCATCGGCAAACTGCTGTGGTTGTGTGAAACGCTGATCGAGAGCAATCGCGGCTTGTTTCGAAGCAACATACCGAGCATTCGCTTCCTGGTGCGTGTCCGGCATCGGGACGATAATCGTCGGTTTGGCGAGAACAGAAAGTTCCGAAAGCGTCCCAACGCCTGCCCGCGTCACCACGATCGTCGCAACTGCGAGTGCGTCGGGAAGTTCATCCGTAAGAAATAAAACCGGATGGTACTGGTGATGCGTTGCTGTTGTCGTTGCGTTTTTGCCAAAAACGTGAATAATTTGGCAACAATCCAGCAATTGTTCCAGAGAATGCGCAACCAGCGTATTCAAGCCCCGTGCGCCCGAAGATCCGCCAAGCACGAGGAGAACAGGAAGGTTCGGCGAGAGCTGGAACACCTGCCGCGCCCGTTCCGCGTCTCCGTGAAGAATGGACGCGCGAACAGGATTACCGGTTTTTGCAGCGTTCTTCGTCAGTTTGGAAACAATTTGGAGCGTCGGAGAAAATGCAACGCTTGTATAATTCGCTCCGCGCAGAACAAGCCGGTTTGCCAAACCAAGCTGGACATCCTGCTGATGGACTGCCGTGTGAATACCCAACGTCTTCGCAGCCCACAAATACGGAACGCCGTTGTAACTTCCGGCCGTCACGACCACATCCGGCTGAAGGATTCGCAGATGCCGAAGTGCGGAAAAGAACGAAAAGAGCAATCGAAACGCGTCCAAAACGTTCCACATGGAAAGATACCGCCGAAGTTTTCCTGACGAATGCATGGAATACCCAAAACCTGCCGTTTCAACCAGCGTTTTTTCCGACTGGCCATGATCAATGACAAACTGACAGTCAACAGAACCGTCCATGCGCCGAACCTCCTCTGCAACAGCGAGGAGCGGCGTCAACGGACCGGCAGTACCGCCGGCGACAAAGAGAAGACGCATAGAAGAAGTTCGAAGTTCGATAGATTTCGCTTTAGCTAATAAATTTAATGTTGCGTAGAAATCTTACCCCCTTTTCCGATACTTTGAATAATATTCCGTTCTGCTCCAACAACTCATTTACCATTAACGCACTAAAAATTGCCTCCTTTTCAGCAGCCGGATTAAAATGTTGTGTTTGGAGTGCGAATTGCATCATAAAGTTCTCTTTGGTTGATGTGCTGGTGGGTTGAGTATAGAACCACAAAAGCGCAAGCTTAGAATTATGAACCAAGAATAAAGTTAAATAAGCAAATTCGTACAATTCTGACCGCTCAAGAAGATACTGTATGAATTCTTTTTGGTTTGTAACTTCTATCTCTTTGCTTTCTTTTTCTTTTGAAAGGCTGTTAAATGCTTCCTCGATCTGTTTAAGTTGCTCTTGTGTGAGCTTTACCCCCTCTTCCTGTAAGTTTTCTGCAATTTGTTCCTCGATTTTTTCCGGCGTTACTTTTTTCTGCTGTTGGCTTGCTTCTAAAGGACCCATTTTAATAGTTGCAATGTTTTCTAAGAATACCTTTATTGAGTCGCGGAATTTAATGATAAAAATAAAAGAAACAACAACAAACATAGGTGGCCAAGATAAAACAGCGCGAATATAGTTAAGGATGGTTTCTAGTATTTCCTTTGTAGTCATAAGGCTGCTCCTTCAAGCCCTTTTCTTAGACTTAAAAACTCTTCTTTGATTTGTTGCGACACAGCACTGTCTGGCTCACTCAGAAGAAGTTTTTGGTAAGCTTCTAAGTATTCCATTCTCAAACCGCGAAAAATATTCAGAAAATGGATTGCAAAATCTACGCAATCTAATATAAGAAACTCAGTGCCGCCCATTTTACTGTAAAGAGTTTTGGAATATTCAACCACTTCTTCGTCGATTCGTTCGGTGGTGATAAAAATGTAGCCGTCAACAACTTTTTTGCTTGCCGCAAGTTTCTCAACAGCTATGTCAATATCGTCTCTAGTTACTCTTTTCATCTTCATTTCATAGACCGTAATAACCTTTTCGTGGTTAACACGAATAATCTCAACGTCACCAAGTGCCCCAGTTTGTTTATCAGCGGCGTTATGGACGTAAAGCGGCAGGACCTTTTCTTCCAAATAATGTTCAATGATGGAGTAAGCAGCAACGACGATTAGCACGGGTAAACGACTTGAGCCAGCATGTTTGATCTGTAGTTTTAGAAGGTCAACAATAGCACTAACTGAGAGTGGTAGCGCTCCTGCGCCGTTCTTCTTGAGCGAGGTTAGAAGGTTTCTAATGCGTGACCTTTTTCGATTTTTCAGTAATATGAGTTCGCGGATAACTTCTCCAAGCAACACTGTTGCTTCAATTTTGTTTTTATGGACGTCATCTAGCAACAAAAGAGTAGTTTTGTATAGTTCCGGTGGTTTTCCGACAAGGTTTACACTAGGAGTAAGAACTATACTTCTATTTCTGAAAGCCGGTGTTAAAAATGCAGTCGTTGGGTTACACGGCAGATTCTTTTTCGTAATAAAAGGGAAAATATATTTTTCATCAATATTCCTACCAGAAAACGCATCTGAATCTCCTATCTCAGTATAAGGTTTTCGCACATCTTTGGTTGTATCCGAAGCCTTAGCAAGGAGGCAAGACATGAGTAATCTAACGCAGGCTCTATTTTTTTCGTTGCCAACAACAAGCCTAACCCTTTCCCTGATTTTGTCGTCATTGATGAGAGAGTTCGACCCAGCATTAACAGCTTGGGTATACGCTAAATCAAGGATTTCTGTTGGCTTTGCCATGAGTTAATTTTGCTAATATCATAATTCACCCAAAGTACCTCGGTGCGATGTTTTTTTACTGAATGAATTATTCTAGAAGGCCCTTCAATGTGCTTCCAGTCACCATACAAATCATTCATTAAGTAACAGTGATAACTAGATAATGCAACCATACCTTTCACGCTGTGCAAGACTTTCGATAACTCTCGGTGCTGGTCATCGGTCATTTCATAACTATAAGCCTTACTGTCTTTCCGTGAGCTATGAGGATAAGGGGGATCACAGTAAAAAAGGGCATCTTTATTGTCGTAGCGCTTTATTACATCAATCGCAGGTGCGCTTTCAATTTGGACTCTTAATAATCGTTGGGCAATCTCAGGAAGAGATTCAACACTTCCGAGCCATCTTGAAACAGCGCCAGCCATACCCGCCCTGCTGGTAAGACGACAATTTGCCCATCTGCCCGTGCTTGCAGTTTGTGCCAAGCCAGTTCTTACCTGCCTAGCACGAATATAGAAACGTCGAGCGCGTTCAAGATCAGATAATTGTGTATTATTTTCATAAATAGCAATTTCAAATTCCTTTCTTGAAAACGGCGTTAATCCTATTGATTCGACAAGTTTTTCTTTATCATTGCGGAGTATTCTAAAAAAATTAATAACCTCTTCATCAATATCATTGAGCGTTTCGACAGGCGCAGGGTCCCGGTTAAGTAATACTGCTCCTGATCCACCGAATGGTTCGCAGAAGTGTTGACTTTTTGGCAATAAGGGCAGTAACCAGTCTAAATGGCTAAATTTGCCCCCATACCAACCGAAAGCGATTAGCTTTTTGCTCTCTTTTCGAGGCACGGACTGTGCTCTGTATGGAACGACAGATGTTGCAGTGTCTTTTGTATTCACTTTTGCTTTTGTGCGTTGCATAAATTGATATTACCCGAAGAATAACCGAAGTGTCAATAGCCTATTTCAGCACATCATCCACAGCTCAAAGAATGTAATGCTACCACAAAACCCGCACTTTGGGGCTTTGTCTTTACACTCTCGTCTGCCGCGAAATATTCGCCAGGATCCCGACCTGCGCCATGAGGATGATCAGCGATGATCCGCCGGCGCTGATAAACGGCAGCGTGATGCCGGTCAGCGGCAAAAGGCCGGAAAGCGCGGCCATGTTGATAAACGCTTGCACGACAATGCCAGCCGTCATGCCGACGGCAAGATAGCGGCCGAAGTTATCCGGAGCGCGGCGGCCAATATCAATGCCGCGGAGAAATAAAAAGAAATACAACGCGATAAGCGCGAGAACAAGAATAAAACCGAGTTCTTCCGCAATCACAGCAAAAATAGAATCGCTGGTGACTTCCGGAAGGTAATTATATTTTTGCAGCGAATTGCCTAAACCACGGCCAAACAATCCCCCAGATCCGATAGCAAGAAGCGCTTGATTGATATGATATCCGATTCCTTGCGGGTCAGTGGAGGGATTCAGAAACACCGTCAGACGTTCAGCGCGGTACGGAGCAATTTTGATCAGGAGCGCGACCAGTCCGAGCCCGCCGAAAATAAACGTGAAAACATATCGCCAGGGAGCGCCGGCAACGAAATAGGTTATGAGGCTGAGAAACACGATAATGGAAACCGTCCCCAGATCGGGTTGAAACAAGACCAAAGACACCACGGCGCCGAGAAGAACGACAAACGGCAAAAATCCATAGGACAAATCTTTGATACCCTTGCCGCGCGCTTCAAGCCAGACCGCAAGGTACATAAGAAACGTCAGCTTCACAATTTCTGACGGTTGTACGAGAAAGCTGCCTATTGCAATCCAGCGATGCGCTCCTCCTGCCGCAAAGCCCAAGCCCGGAATAAAAACGAAAAACAACAACAGTATGGAAATAATCAGCAAAAGCATCGCAGAGCGTTTCCAGAAATGGTAATCAACGTAATAGCAAAGATAGGCGACGCCGATACCGATGGCAAAAAACAGCAATTGCCGTTTGAAGTAATAATCCGCTTGGCCGAATCGCTGAAAACCCGTCACGGCGCCCGCACTGTACAGCATAATGAGGCCAAATGCCACAAGAATGGCAACGGTTCCTATCAGCACAATATCTGCGCCATGGTACCGTGGTCGTGCCATGGTTATGGAAGGTTCTTGACTGCCGCGATAAATTGATCACCGCGATCAAATTCGTGAAGAAACAGCCCGAAACTTGCTGCTCCCGGGGACAAAAGCACGATATCGCCTTTTGTTGCCTTCCTCGACGCGACCTGAACAGCTTCGTTCATACTTCGAACGAGATTATACGGAACGTTCCGTTCTCGCAAAAGCCGTGCGAGCATATCCGTTGCGGTTCCAGGCAGCAAAAGAACAGTTTTTGCCCTTTTCTTTATTTCCTCCGCCATTTTCTCCATTGGCAAGTTCTTTTCGGCTCCTCCGGCAATCAGCACCGTTTGTTTCGGAAAGCTCTCTAATGCCGCAATCGTTGCCGCCGGGGCAGTTGCTGTCGTGTCATTGTAATACGCTACGCCACTTTTTACTGCGACTTTTTCCAGCCGTCCGGAAAGCCCGTGAAACGCATGCAAGCCCTGCTGAATCTTTTTTGCCGGAACGCCGAGCAAATCCGCAACAAGCACAGCCGGTAACGCGTTCATCATGTTGTGCTGGCCTGGAATATGCAGATCGTTTGTCGTAGCAAGTGTTTTGACTTTGTTTTTGCGGCGAACACAGAGCTTGTTCCCGTCAAAGAATGCGCCGTTGCCCCGACCAAACGAATGTTGCGAAAACCACAATGGTCGGCCCGGAATCTGTTTGTGCCACGATCTGGAAGGTACGTTGTCGTGATTCAAGATCACAACATCATCCTTGGTCTGCCACTTCCAGATCAGAGATTTTGCCTGATAGTAGGCGTTTCGATGACGGTACCGGTTGAGATGATCATCAAGCAGATTCGTGACAACGGCAATGTGCGGGCTTGTTTTGACGTGTTTGAACGCTTCAAGATGCCAGGATGAGAATTCAATGACGGCAATGGAACGTTTGTGCAAACGGTCAAGAATGTCAAGCATCGGCGTTGTCTTGATGTTCCCGCCGACAAAAACGCGTTGGCCGTACTGTTGCCGTACAACTGAACCAATGAGCGCCGTCACCGTGCTTTTGCCTTTTGTCCCCGTCACGCCAACAACCACCCCTTTTGCATTGCAGAGAAACAGAACTGCTTCATTGACAATGGGAATCTTTCGTTTTCGGATTTCCCTCAAAAACGGCGAGTGTGCGGGAACGCCTGGGTTTTGGACAACAAGATCAATGCCTTGAAGATCAGCAAGCCGATGTCCGCCAAGCGAGAACGTTATGCGAGAATGCTTTGGCAATGTTTTTATCGAGCTGGCAAGTTCCCGCCGTGTTTTGAGATCGGTGATGCGCACGTAAGCGCCATGCCGCAATAACCACCGGACGGTGGATGCTCCGCCTCCATGGATACCAAGGCCAAGCATAAGCACGTGCTTGCCATCCACGGACATCGAATCACGGTAACGTTCCATGCGTTATGAATACGAGGATTGCACGAGATAAAGCGCAACTCCAAGAACTGCCATCACGGCCGCAATGACCCAAAACCGCATGACAATTTTCTGCTCCGGCCAGCCAATTGCCTCAAGGTGATGATGAAATGGAGAAGAAAGAAACAGTTTTTTCTTATATATCCTTCGCCATGCCAGTTGGAGAATGACGCTGCCTGATTCGACCACAAGCAGCAGGCCAATAATAGGAAGCAGCAGAGCGGTATTGGTCAGCAGAGCGACAACGCCAAGCGTCACCCCAAGAGACATGGAACCGGTATCGCCCATGAAGAACCGAGCCGGAGGTATATTAAACCACAAAAACGCAAGCAGGGCTCCGCCGATGACGCCGCAAAACGCAGCGAGTTCTACTCTGCCCTGCGCATAGGCTATGGCGCCAAATGCAGTAAACGCCGCGAGGAGCGTTCCGCCGGCAAGTCCGTCGAGGCCGTCAATTTCATTCACCGAGAATGATGTTGCGACGATGACAAAAATAAATATAGGAATGTACCAAACGCCGATATTAAAGTCGCCAAAAAACGGAATATGCAGCAAGTCCCAGTCGAGCTTAAAGAAAAACCACCACGCGCCGACAAGCGCAACGAGCGTATACATGAAAAGCCGGTGCCGAATCGAAAGCCCTCCGCCTTTCGGGCCGATTCTGCGGATGTTGAAAAAATCGTCGACGAGACCAACAAGCGCCGCGAGTACGAGAATGCCCAGCGGAAGCAATGTTTGAGGCCGCGTGAGAAAATTCAGCCAGTGGAAGATTTTCCATCCCGTGGATTGCGCAAGAATCGAAATCCCAACGGCGAGAACGACGGTCGTCACCCAAATAAGGATTCCGCCCATCGTCGGTGTGCCGGACTTTTTCGCATGGAGCTTGGAAAAAACCGGCGTTGCGCCGTCAACACGGATTTTTTTACTGAGTTTATATTTATACAGAAAGTGCGTAAGGAGCGGCGTCCAGACGATCGTCACGATAAAAGAAAGAGTTGTCAGAAGAAAAACTTTGATGATTGCCGTGTGATCAAGAAAAACCGACATGTCAAATTTTTGTAATGAGTAGGTAGGCGGTGAGCGATGCAAAACCCTGCACAAGCAAACCGCCGAGAAGCAAGAAGTACACGGCGAGGTCGTGGCGTTTATACAGTATAACCGAAAGGCCCAGGTTTACCAAAAAAACCAGCAGCGACGCAGCCGGCAGAATGTACAAAAACCACCATGGACCAAGTAGATCAATGCCAAAGTAGATGTTATAATGGACAGGAACAGCTTCAGGTTCCGCGTGTACGCGCTGCGCCACATACAACCAGAGGTTACAATTCGCAAGCTCGGTTACTGCCGCAACTCCCATCAGTATAGGCTCTGTGAAGAACTTCTTCTCGATAATCATGCGTCTTTCCGTTCCCCAGTTAACCGTACGCCGGTTCTTTGCGTCCGCGCTTATGCTGTTGGCAGCAATGTTTGCGCTGCAAGTCTCAAGCGCGGTCAATGACTCACAAACTGTCGATGAGGGAGCGCATCTTGCAGCCGGCTATAGCTATTGGAAAACCGGCGATTTTCGGTTGAATCCGGAACACCCGCCGCTCCTCAAACTCCTTGCTAGTGTACCACTCCTTGCGCTTCCGATCCACTTGCCAACCAGCGCGGATGCATGGCGCGAAGGGGATCAATGGGCATTTGCGCGGGAACTGCTGTACCACAACACCATTCCCGCAGACACCATCCTGTTTTGGGGACGGTTGTTTCCAATGCTTTCCGGCCTTGCGCTCGCCGCTCTTGTGGCTGTATGGTCATGGCGGTTGTGGGGCGCAAAGGGCGGTCTGGTTTCGCTGCTGCTCTTTGCATTTGACCCGAATATCCTTGCACACTCGCGGTATATCACAAACGATGTCGCGGTTGCTCTGTTTTTTACACTGACAATCTATCTTTTCGGAAAATACCTTGCGGCTCCGCACTGGAAAACTGCTGTCCCCGTCTGGGTTGCTTTTGCGCTTGCGCAGATGACAAAGTTTTCGGCATTGATCTTGCTTCCCGTTCTCGCCATTCTTTGGGTTGCCATGATCGCCCTGCATGGCGAGTATAGAATGCGGCTCGGTTGGAAGATGGCTTTTGGATTTTTCGCTGGCATGCTCGTAAGCGCCTTCCTTCTTCTGTTTGCAGTATATGGTTTTGAAGTGAAACGGCCGTTTGACGATCCGCACGTTGCCCAAGTGTACTCGACACGAGAACTCTGGCAGCGGGAACGGTATCCCAATCTGCCGAAAGTTATTGCAGCGGCTCAAGCTTTTTCCGACCCTGCGACAACATCCGGGCAATGGTTATACAATTTTTTTACTTCTGTGCGCATACCGGCGTATACGTATCTCCGCGGACTCTCCGATGTCGTTTGGCATAACTACTGGGGACATGATGCATACCTTCTCGGAAAATACAGCGTCGCCGGATGGTGGTGGTACTTTCCGTTTGCGTTTCTCGTCAAAACACCGCTCGCAACATTCATTGTTATGCTCCTCGCGTTGCTGCTCTTTTTTCAACTGTTTCGTCAGCGCTATGTTCGATACGCCATGCATGAGCATACGCGGACAGCAACACTACGCCGCGCGCTTGCTTCCATTAAACCGTCATACCTCCTGCTGACCATTCCGCCTCTTGTGTACTTTGCGGCGAGCATGATGAGCCACATCAATCTCGGCGTTCGGCATCTTCTTCCAGTCTATCCGTTTCTCTTTATCCTCTGCGGCGGTGTCATGCGCGCGCGGTGTAGACGTCCGCACCTCACGCGAATATGGAACACGGTCATCGCGGCGCTTCTTCTTCTGTTTCTTGTGAGTTCGTTCTCGATCTACCCGCATTACCTTTCTTATTTTAGCGAACTCGCCGGCGGCGCAGACAAGGGAGCGAAGTATCTCACGGATTCGAATCTTGACTGGGGGCAGGAATTGAAACGCTTGGGGTATTTCATGCGGGAACGGAATATTCCGTTTGTCTACATGACATACTTTGGACAAGCGCCAATGGATTATTATCTTCCCGACGTTCGTTACTTGCCAGGCTCGGACGAACCGGAAAGAATTCAGGCGCTCGACGGCTGGGTTGCCATCAGCGCAACGGCCCTCTACGATAAAGATCGTCGGTATGCGTGGCTGCAACAACGCATTCCGACAGTAAAAGTCGGCTACGCGATCTTTCTCTATGATCTGAGGAAAGAGCGCTAGGCACATGTTCTCCGGATGTGTTTATTGACTTCGGGTTGATAAAAATGCCATAATAGCAAAGTAAAATCAACAGATAAGGACATGTGCGAGCGCTACAGAAAAAAAATACACCATACCACGCAATCCATGCAACGTTTTGCTAGTATGAGCAAAAAGCGGCTGTTACGAAACAGCTGGCGAAGTTTTTGATTGGCGCAATGACAACATTTTCACCAACGCTCACCAAAAATGTTATTCTCGAGGCGGAGTTGTTAACGGCGGACCAGCTGCAAAAAGCAGAGTCCGAAGCAACGGCAAAACAGCAAGACCTCGTTGCATATCTCGAGGACAACAAGCTCATCTCCGAAATCCCGCTCTATGAAGCAGTGGCGAGCCATTTTCATCTTCCGTTTATCGACCTTCGCAACCAAACCATCCGAAAAGATATTCTCACGCTGCTTCCCGAAACCCTCGCGCAATCGCACCAGCTCATTCCATTTGAGAAAACTGACACAGAGATAAAAATCGCAAGCATCAATCCGCAGGATCTTTTGGCGTTTGAATTCATCAAACGGAAGTTCGGCGCGCAGACAAAACTCTATCTCACAAGCCCGTCGAGCATCAAAACTGCCCTCCAGCAATACCATAAGGGCCTGAAAGCCGAGTTTAAAGATATCGCAAAGACCGGAGAAGAAGGAGCAAAAGAAAGCGCAACCGATCTGAAACAACTTGCGCAGGATGTTCCTGTCATACGCATTGTTGACACCCTGCTTGACTATGCAATCTATGAAGGCGCATCAGACATTCACATTGAGCCGACCGAGATCGATACCGTTGTGCGGTATCGGGTTGACGGCGTGCTTCGAGACGTCATGACGCTGCCGAAATCCGTGCAAACAGGCGTTGTCGCCCGTATCAAAATCCTTTCCAACCTCAAGCTCGACGAACACCGCCTTCCCCAGGACGGCCGGTTCAAAATTGCAACAGACGAGTATAGAGTATCCATCCGTGTGTCCATCATTCCGGTCTATGACGGAGAAAAACTCGTTCTTCGCGTGCTCAACGAATCCGCGCAGGCATTGGGGCTTGACCAAATCGGCCTTCTTCCCGAAGCGCTTGAAATTGTGAAACGCAATATCGAAAAACCGCACGGAATGATTCTTGTGACGGGGCCGACAGGATCAGGGAAAACGACGACACTGTATACTGTCTTAGGCATTCTCAACAAACCAGGCGTCAACATTTCGACTGTTGAAGACCCTATTGAATACCGCATGCCGCGCGTTAACCAAAGCCAGGTGAATCCAAAAATCGGCTTTTCGTTTGCAAACGGATTGCGCTCGCTGTTGCGACAAGACCCGGACATCATTATGGTCGGTGAAATCCGCGACAGCGAGACCGCGGACATTGCCATCCATGCCGCGCTGACCGGCCACCTCGTGCTTTCATCGCTGCACACCAACGACGCTGTGACCTCCCTGCCTCGGCTGACGCAAATGGGCGTGCCGTCCTACCTCGTTGCCACGACGACGAACATTGTTATCGGGCAACGTCTTGTCCGAAAAATCTGCCCGCACTGCATTGTCAGTTATACGCTCAGCAAGAAGGCAATTGAGGAGCTGGAAAAACAAATAGACTTTGGATTTATTCTCGATGCGCTGCAAAAACACGGCGCAATTGCCTACAAGAAGCAGGAATTCGACTCGCTGTTATTCTTCCGCGGCCGGGGCTGCAAACTGTGCAATAATTCTGGATACAAAGGCCGCATTGGCATTTATGAGGTGCTTGAGGTGTCGCCGACAGTCCGCGATGCGATTGTTTCCAACCTGCCATCGCCGCAGATTATGAAACTGGCGCTTGACCGGGGCATGATCACGATGCTTCAGGACGGCTTTATGAAGGCAAAAAATGGCGTCACGACTATCGAAGAAGTGCTGCGGGTTACAAAAGAGTAAAACAGAAACGCATGACGGCGAATCAATTCAATTATACCGCAAGAACAGAATCCGGCGAACTCCGCAAGGGCGTTGAAATGGCGCAGTCAGTCGAGGAGGCATCTGTTGCGCTCAAAAACCAGGGTCTCACCGTCACACAGATCCAACCCATCGCAAAGCATTATAGTGTTGATCTTGGCAAGCTGTTCTCGCGGTTTCGCCGACTCTCGCTGACGGAAAAAACCGTCTTTACGCAAAATCTGTACATCATGGTGAAAAGCAGCATTCCGCTTGCGCAGAGCCTCGGCACGCTGGCGCAACAAACAAAAAACAAAGGGTTTACAAAAGATCTGATTGCGATGAAAGCACGCATTGAAAAGGGCGAAACGCTCTCAAAAGTATTGTCATCCTACTCGCGCTACTTCTCAGAAGTCTATATCTCTATGGTCGCTGCGGGCGAAGCAAGCGGACGGCTTGAAGCGATCTTACAGGAACTAGCGAAGCAAATGAAAAAGGAACGGATTCTGGTTGCAAAAATCAAGGGTGCTATGATCTATCCGATCATCGTGGTTATTGCCATGGTTGCCATCGGCATTGCCATGATGGTATTCGTTATTCCCAAAATTACGGGCATCTATACCGAAGCAGGCGCTCAGCTACCGATCCCGACGCGCATTCTTGTCGGGATGAGCAATTTTCTTGTGCATAACGGCTTTCTTGTGGCAGGGTTTTTTGTCGTCGCCGTCATCGCCTTCCAGAGAACAATGAAAACACGAAAAGGAAAACGCTTCTTTGACGTGCTTTGGCTGAAACTTCCCATTGCGGGAACCATCATTACGAAAATCAACATTGCGCGTTTTTCCCGTACCATGACCTCATTACTCAAAACCGATATTCCGATTGTGCAATCCTTTCAAATCATCGAAAGAACCCTTGGCAGCATTCCGTATCAGGAAGCGATGCAGGATGCCGGGCTTGCGCTGAAAAAGGGCATCACTGTTGTGCATGCGCTGCAGGCGCGCCCAAAACTTTTTCCTCCGCTTGTGACGCAAATGATTTCCGTTGGCGAAGAAAGCGGCACGCTTGATGAATTGTCCGGAGAGATTGCGGAATTCTATGAGGAAGATGTGGACGAAACCATGAGTAACTTTTCTTCCATTATTGAACCGGTGCTGCTCCTCATCCTCGGTCTTGGGGTTGGTGGAATGGCAGTTGCGATTCTTCTCCCCATTTACTCAATGACAGAACAGATTTAGCATTATGGCATCGCATATTCCCGTTTTTGGCCTTGATCTCTGCTCTCCGACTGCACGGCTCGTTGTTGCAAAACAACGCGGTTTCTCGGTGCATGTGCGGCGTCTTCAAGATATTCCGTTAGTAGAGAGCGGCATTGAAACTGGAACTGTGGAAAGTTCTCGCCTCGGCGCAAGTCTGAAACGCGCCCTCCAACCATTTCTCCGCCATATTCCGCATGCAGCGGTGGTTGCTATCCCCGACACGCAATCATATACGTTTACAATCGCGCTGCGCAAAGATGCGCAGTCGGATCCCGAAGAGGCAATCCGATGGGAGGCGGGACAACACATCCCTTTTGAACTCAGCGAGCTGTCGCTTGACTGGCAAACGCTGCGTTCTACGCCTGAAGGGGATATCATCCAGGTAGTCGCGGCCGCAAAAACACTCGTTGCCACCTACTGCGATGCCTTGGAGCGGGCCGGAATTACAACGGTCATCGTTGCCCCCGCATCGGTAGCCTGTCTCAACGCTCTGAAGCCCCCAAAAGATGTCGAGTCGCCAAGAATCGTCATGTTGCTCGATCGCTCCCTTACTACGATCATGGGCCTTGTCGGAGAAGATCTCTTGTTAACCACGACGACAGCATACGGCACTGGAGCAAGGATTCATGAAATCCTGAAGCGGGAATTGTCGCTTGACGACATCGAAGCGCAAAAAACATTGCAACTTTGCGGCGTTGATCCTACGGTCAGCCGCGGGATTGTCCGCAAGGCGCTTTCCTCGGAGCTGGAACATCTTAAGGCGCTTGTGCAACAAATGCAGCAATTTCTTGAGCATGAACGCGGTCGTCCCTGCACAACCCTCGAAATCATCGGTGAAGAGGCGCAGCTGAAAGCGCTTGACCAGGAATTAGCGCATTTATCGGGGATGCAAACGAAGGTAGCCGATCTTGCCTTTACGCCCATTACTCGCGCTCGTAAAGAGCATTCCCTGACCCCAAATACAAGCATTGTCGCGCTGAGCGCAGCCCTCTATCCTCAAAACTAATGTATCGGCTCAACCTTCTCCCAAAGGAACGTAAACAACAGCTGAGGAGGCATCTCCTGGCACGCAGCGGATTTACTGTTCTGCTTCTCTTTACTGTTGTTTCCCTCGGCATATCGCTGGCGTTATTTGTTGCATCGTCTATCCTCGCAACGGCGCTTCGGACTCAGCAGCAAAAAACGCAACAGACTGTCGCCAACACGCTGCAGCAGCAGGGTGAACTTCCTCAGGAAAAAATTCGCCAGCTTAACGCGCTTATTTCGCGGGTTACTGCAATACAAAAAACACATACGGCAGTTATTCCGCTTGTGAATATGCTCACGGAGCTTATTCCTGATGGCATTACCGTCGCAACCCTTGATATTGATCCGCAAAAGCTCACGGTCGGAATGGCTGGGACAGCTGCTACGCGCCAGACGCTCTTGTCGCTTGAAAATAATTTTTCTTCATCAGAGAATCTAAAAAATGTCACAAACCCTGTCAGCAACCTTCTGCAACGCGAGAACATTCCTTTTACTATCAACGCAACAATGATCCTGCCATGACCGCTCCGCGCAATACAACTCTCATCCCTCTGCTGTGCCTCACCGTTGTACTGCTGTGCGTTCAGTTTTTTCTCGCCGCGCCGTTGCAGCGTAAAATTTCGCAACAGGCAAGCCAGCTTGCGCAGGAACGCGTCAAGGCTGCAATTGCCGATGATCAGCAGAAAACCGCGCTCATCGCAAAGGCGGAATTTTCACAAGTGGAGCCGCTTATGCAAGAATTTGAAACGTTTTTGATTGAACAAGACAATGTTCTTGACTTTATTACGCAATTGGAATCTTCCGCGCAGCGCGCAGGCGTTCAGCTAACGATCCAGGAGCTGCAGCCGCCGGCCAACGAAAAGCAGTCTTCGTTGCAATTCATCATTCGCGGTCCTTTTGATGCGCTGCAACGCGCCCTCATCGATCTGGAACGCCTTTCTCCGTACATGAATATTTCTCACATCAGTTTCCTTCATGATGCAGGGCCGCAAAATATCTCGGCAACTATCCAAGCAAATATTTTTTGGCAATGAAACTCAGATTCAAAATTTCTTCCGACCATTTCCGCAAACTTTCAGCTAATCCCAACGGCGTTATGTTGTGGATTGCGTTTCTCCTCGTCTGCGCCTATGTTCTCTTTCTCGGTTCCCGGCTGTATACCACCGTGTATCTTTCCATCATCGTGCCAAAGCCCGTTGACCAGCAGCAAATTAACGCTCGCCAGGAAAAAATCAATCGCCAGCAGCTTAACTCGGCAAAAACCTTTAATGACGCGAAGCAATCTTCGACTGTTCCCGCAGGCGGAAAAAGCCCATTCTAATTGAATCGTCGGCGCTCTTGCCTTCTGTAACCCCCGAATGCCGCGCGTTGTTAGCTAGTTTTTAAAATTGGACACTTATGATTTAAAGTTGGACTATCGGCAG
>CAYINT010000005.1:0-23390 GCA_964364875.1 uncultured Gammaproteobacteria bacterium
GCATATCGCAGCACACGGCAATGGTCAGTTGCTTGCTTCCGTTCTCGCGTTGGAGCAATGTCGCATACGCGCGGCCAATGTCATACGCGGTTTGCTCATCAAGCTGATCAGGATAAATCCCGCGAATGTCGTACGCTTTGAAAATGGATTCCTGCATAACACTGTCCTTTCGTTAGTTGGAACGAAGCGCATCAAGCACAATGCGCCGTTTTTCTTCTGCTGCGTCTTTTGTCGCAGCTTCAGTCGTAATATAGAGAATCGGTTCCGTGTTTGACAAACGAACATTCAACCACCAATCTGGATAGTTGACCGTCACGCCATCAAGCATGTCTTGTTTGCCATCCGAGAACGCTTTTTGGATTTTTTCTGCGGCTTTCGGGTATTCGTCGCGCGGAACATTGATCGTAATGCGTTCGTACCGTTTCACCCCTTTCACGAGTGCGGAAAGAGGTATCAAACTATGGGAAAGCTGTTCCATCATTTTCATAAACGGCACAAAACCAGAATCAAGAAACTTGTTCTCGGCAAAAACATAATGCGCGGATGTTTCGCCCCCAAGAACACCACCGTGTTCCTGCATTACGGAACGAACGTTGATATAGCCAACCGGAGATCGGACGGTTTTTCCGCCAAGCTCTGCAACGACTTCAGTCACTGCACGCGAACATAATATATTTGGCACAATTGTTGCTCCGGGATGCTCCCGCAAGACTTCCTGTGCAAGAAGAGCGAGCGTGATGTCCGCGGGAATGAACTCGCCGGTTTCGTCCATAAAAAACACTCGGTCGCAATCGGCATCAAACGCCACGCCACCATCGGCGCTTTGTTCCCGAATACAGTCGCGAAGCTTGTCCAGTGCGCCGGGCGCTAATGGGTTAGGCGGGCGGGATGGAAAGTTGCCGTCAAGATCGAAAGCAAGCGGAATAATCTGTATCGGCAACCCTTCCGTCAGCAATGGGATGGTTTTTCCGGCCATGCCGTTTCCGGCATCAACGACAATCTTCAGCGGCTTCAGCGCGGCAATGTCGATAAAGGAACGGACGTGATCGAGATACGGCGTACGATGATCCACTTCGGCAATGGAACCGCCTTCTTTCGGCCTGGCAAGGTTTCCGCTCTCAATCGCAGCGAGAATGTCTGCGCCGCGGAACCATGTTCCGTTCTTGCCCATCATCTTTAGGCCATTGTACTCTGCCGGATTGTGCGATGCGGTAATCATCAGCGCAGCATCGTAGTCCGAAAGATACGCTGACGTGTAATACAGTGTTTCGACGGGAACAAGGCCTATATCGTGCACCGTCACGCCAAGCTGCATGAGTTCGTCAGTGACAAACCCATGAATGTCTGGTGACGACAACCGGCAATCACGCCCAACAGAAACCATGCGCGCATGTGAGAGCGCAACGATAGCGCGCACGGCGGAACGTATGGTCTCTTCGTTAAGATCCTTCCCGAAAATTCCCCGAATATCGTACGACTTAAAAACACCCGTGTTCATGACACCTTCCCCTTTGTACAGTTATGATGTCTGTCGTTCCTCCGCAAGCAGACTTTCCCGTTTGGTCAGAATGAGCGCGCCAAATGCCCACAAAGAGGCAAGCGTCGTCAGAATCCATCCGACAGACGGAATCCAGCCGATGAGGCTGACGATGGCGACGCCGAGCGCCATGACCCAGATGTTGGCTCCATGCTCATACTTCTTGCCAAATCGGCTCATGATCCATGTCCCGACAAACAGCCCAAGATACACGCGCGTCACATACCACGCGATACCGTAGAGCAGCAATGTGATGATAGCCAGCGGAATCCCAATGATCGTGAAGAGGAGAATAATGGCGAGAACCGGAATGGCGACGGCGAGAAGCGCGCCCCAGCCAAAAGATCTTGCCGCTTTCGCGCGCATGGCTGCGACCACGCGATTGCTCCAGCGCGGCAAAAGCGACACGAGAACCAAACCGACGACAAGGGCGCCAAAAATGCTTGCTACGCGGCTATAAATATCCAATGACCGGAAAAATTGTTTCAGATCGCTTTCGCGGAACGCAGGTTCCTGCCGCCGTACCGCGCCGCTAACCGTCACGCCCGCGGGAATGGCCAGCTGTTCGTTTGCCTGGTACGTCAAATCCTTGCCAATACTTGCCGGCTCGGAAAGGCGAAGCGTTCCGTCTTCGCTCATGCCAAAAAATGCGTTTCCGTTGACCGTACCCCGCATGTCTGCCATCGCTCCGTAAAAATGTGCGTTGCCATTGACGGTCCCGTTGAGCGCTAGGGATCGGCCCGCGCTTTGCACGCTCCAACCGACTGTTGCCTTCTCGTCAATGTGTATTGTCTCGGCAAGAAGCGATACATTCCGCCCAACAGAACCGGAAAGTATGATTGTTTGCGCCGCAACTCGGAGATTCCCTCCCACGGTGCCGTTAATGCGAACGGTTTGGCCGACTGCGATAACATCGCCGTCAACCGTACCGTCAACCGTCATAGTGCTGCCAGCAAGAATGACATCGCCGTGCACTGTCCCTTGGATGGTAATATCCTGGCCAAACCGCACAAAGTTATCATTCACAATTTCGCTTTTTGACAGAAGAACATTCTGCTGTACTGCATCCTGGGCCGCATGGACCGCAAAGGGCAATGCAAGTATGCCAAGAATAAACAGAACACTACGGAGTTTTTTCATAGGAATAATCATTAACACTACTACCTGTAGTATACGCAAACACGCGAATTCTGGCTACTGGCACCACACCCGCTTTGAGCTTATCGAAGAGAAAGTAGTACAGGGCGAATAGAAACACAGAGTGTGGTACAATATGGAACGCTACTGAGTACGAAGGCATGTTCGAATTCCTCCACACCTTCCATCCCTCCCCTATTCTCCTGACTGCCGGAAATCTCACAATCCGGTGGTATGGTCTTGCCCTTGCAGCAGGAATGATTGTCGCATATGTTGTTGCCCTTCGCCTTGCGCGAAAGGCCGGGTTGTCCGAGGAACGGTTTGCAACATTGTTTACTGCAACTGTTCTCATCGGCTTCCTCGGAGCGCGGTTTTATCACGTGCTCAATGAACCATATTACTACTGGCATCACCCGTCGGAGATTCTTGCGGTATGGCGCGGCGGACTTGCGATTCATGGCGGGATCATCGCCGGCGCGCTGACGATCTGGCACTTCTGTAAACGTTGGAGCATTTCGTTTTGGAAAATCGCTGACACCATCGTTCCCGCGCTTGCAATTGGACAAGCAATTGGGCGATTTGGTAATTTTTTTAATCAGGAACTGTTTGGCAAACCAACCGGCCTTCCCTGGGGCATTCCGATTGACGCAGAACTCAGGCCACAAGGATTTGAACGCTTCACGTATTTTCATCCGACGTTTCTCTATGAATTTCTATGGGATGCTGGAACATTTGCCATATTGATGATCTTGCATCGAAGGAACAGCGCTCATCAAGGAGTGATCACTGCCGTCTATCTCATGCTCTATGCGGCAGGACGCGCTTTGACAGAATTTTTGCGGATTGATGATGTGCCAATTATTTTCGGCGTCCGTCTTCCACTGCTCGTCAGTATCCTTTTGGGACTCCTTGGATTGGCGTTGCTGTGGTACGCAACACGAAAAACACAAAAAAAAGCTGCCCAATGATGGAACACCTCCGCCAGACTGATCCAGCCATAGCGGGCATGATTGCCAAGGAATTGAAACGACAGAAAAACGGGCTGGAACTCATCGCTTCCGAAAACTACGTCTCGCTTGCCGTCCTTGAAGCGTTAGGGTCGGTGCTGACGAATAAATATTCCGAAGGATACCCCGGAAAACGCTACTACGGCGGGAACGAATACATTGATGAGATCGAGAACCTTGCACGCGACCGCGCAAAGCAGTTATTTGGCGCAGAGCATGCCAATGTCCAGCCGCTTTCCGGCGCTCCGGCAAATATCGCCGTCTATTCCGCGCTCTTGAAACCAGGCGACACTGTCCTTGGCATGGATCTTTCGCACGGCGGACACCTGACGCACGGCCATCCAGTGACGTATATGGCAAAGATCTACCGGTTTGTCCGGTACAAGACCGATCTTGCGACCGGATTGATTGATTACGACAATGTGAGAGCTATGGCGCTGGCAGAAAGGCCGAAAATGATTCTTGTCGGGTATTCTGCATACTCGCGTGACATAGATTACGAACGCGTCAAGGCAATTGCGGATGAAGTCGGTAGCCTGACCATGGCCGACGTTGCGCACATTGCCGGACTCATCGCGGTAGGACTGATGAACAACCCGGTTCCGTTGTTTGATGTCATGACGAGCACAACGCACAAAACGCTGCGCGGTCCGCGCGGCGGAATGATTGTGTGCAAAAAGGAACATGCTGCCGCCATTGACAAAGCGGTCTTTCCTGGACTTCAGGGCGGGCCGCACGAAAATTCCATTGCGGCAAAGGCCGTTGCCTTCAAGGAAGCGCTAGAACCGTCTTTCAAAGACTATTGCAAACGCGTTCTCGCCAATGCAAAGGCGCTGGAACATGTTTTTCGCGAAGCAAATGTTCCGATCTGCTTTGGCGGAACCGATAACCACTTGCTCTTGCTTGATGTCAACGCGATCGGAATCAGCGGCAAACAGGCGCAGGAAGCGCTGGATCGCGTCGGCATTACCGTCAATAAAAACATGATTCCCGACGATCCTCGCAGCCCGATGGATCCGTCCGGCATTCGGTTAGGAACTCCCGCCATGACGACGCGGGGCCTGACTGAAAACGATGCGAGACGGCTTGGAGAAACAATTGTGTCAATCCTGCGCAAACCCAACGATGTTGCAACCATGGAAGCGGCGAAGTCTGTTGTCCATGACCTGGTCACCGCGCATCCCGTGTATCCGGAACTTGTTGCATGAAATTCATCAACGGAACAGCGCTAGCAAAAACTATCCGCGTTTCCGTCAAAGAAGCGGTTCTTGCAAGCGGCAAGCATCCTGCGCTTGCAACCATTCTCGTCGGCGACAATCCATCCTCGCAGATCTATCTCAGGCTTAAGGAACGCGCTTGCAACGAGGTCGGCATTCGGTTTGAACGGCGCGATTTTCCGGACACCGCGACAGAAACGGAGCTCCTTGCGCACATACGGCGCCTCAATACGCGGCCTGATATTCACGGTATTCTCGTTCAACTCCCCTTTCCCGATGGCCTCAATCCCGATCCGGTTATTGCGGCGATGGATCCAAAAAAAGATGTGGACGGTTTTCACCCCGTAAACCTTGCGGCGATTGATGCGGGATGCGCGAGAACGCTTCCCGTACTCGTCAAAACCGTTCTTGCGCTGTTGGAGCAAACGCAAGTACCGATTGCCGGAACGACAATCCTGTTGCTGAGCAAAAGTGATGTGTTTACCAGGCCGTTCCGGAATGTGTTGACGAAACTCGGCGCGACAGTTATTCACGCAGAATCGCCTGATATGCAACAGATGCTCAAGGCTGACATTCTCATCACTGCTTTGGGCCGTCCGCACAGCATTACCGGCGAGATGGTCAAAGATGGCGCGACGATCATTGATATCGGCATCACGCCGACCGAGTATGGCGTGCAGGGCGATGTGGATGAAAAGTCCGTTGCCGGCAAAGCTGCCTGGCTCACGCCTGTTCCCGGCGGCGTTGGTCCGGTTACCGTGGCAATGCTTTTGGAAAACGTCGCGCTTGCGGCAGGTCTTGCTCTTTCTGCCAGGAATGCGATGCGGGACAACAGGTAAACAGAAAACAATCCCCGATGAAAAACCTCAAGCATATTGAAATTTCACCACAAGTGTTCGTGTTTGTTCTTCTCGCACTTGAAACCGGATTGCTCCCTTTTTTCTTCGGCGGAGCAAGCATTGCCGGACGGCTGATTGCAACGCTTATTGTCACATTGACTGCGGTCCTGTGGTTTTTTTCATCGCCGCGCCTGCTGCATGCGTCCTGGTGGAAAAATCCGGACGCGCTGTGGATTCCCGTGCTCTGTATCGCGTTGTTCTCATTCGCCTTCACGCCATCTCTGTGGAACACCGCAAATGAATTTTGGTACCTTCTTTCCGGCGCACTCTTCTTTGTGGCAATACGGCAACTGACTGGCGAATATGCGCTGCGCAATGTCGCATGGGTCCTTGTTCTCGCAGCGATTCCTGTGGTCGTCTGGACGCTTTGGACGTTTTGGACTTCCACAACGCATGAGCTTCGCGCGTTTGGTCCGCTCAGAAACGCGGATGGACTTGGCGCGTATCTTGTGCTTCCGATTTTTGCTGCATTTGGGTTATTGCGGGAACATATCGAGCGACGACGGAAAATTCTGCTGTCTGCATGCCTCATCCTTGTGACGGGAACGCTTTTGCTGACATCATCAGTCCCCGCCATCGCAAGCGCGATTGTTGCATGCATAGTCGGTGTTATGGTGTACCGGCCGCGTCTGCACAAACGATCGGTCCTCATTGGCGCTGGAACAGTGGTTGCGATCATCGTGTTGAGCGTCATGGTGCGATTGGCTGCAACGCGCCAAACAACAAATTACTTTGCGCTGCCGTTTGAAGGAATGCGCGTGAGTTTGGAACAGCGCGTGGGATTCATGCAATCCTCTTTCCACATGGCCGCCGACCGCCCATGGACCGGCGTCGGACTTGGCAACTGGTCGGATTCATTCCCGCGCTATGCCGTGAGCCTGTTGGAACGCACGATGCTAGCTCATGGCGTTGTGTTTCAGTATCTTGCTGAAGGCGGTTGGATTTTTCTTCTAGCGTTTCTGTGGTTGTTGGCAGCAACGCTTGCGAATATTCTCGCGTACGGCAAGCGATTCTCGCCGCTGCACCGTATTGTTGGTCTGGGAGTGCTTGCCATGGCAATCAACGGGCTTGGCGATATTTCTTGGTTTTATCCGGGCATCGTTCTGCTTTTCTGGGGCATGGCCGGATTACTGCTTACGCCGATAACTGCGCCTGTCGAGAACAAAACGCAGCGGCAATGGCTGCAATTCGTAATCGCATGTCTCGTGCTTGGAACGCTTGCGTGGGGAGTGTTGCGATTCGTTTCGAGTTACCTTACCTATGAAGCGGAACGCGCGGCGCAGCGACATGATTTTACCGACGCGCTAGGAACGGCCGACCTTGCCATGCGGTTTTTTCCGTCTCCCGCTGAAAATACCGCACTGACAACTTTACAGTACCTCGCCTCAACAAAACAGAACCGTTCAGTTGTGCAGGCCTGGGCAGACCGGACGCTTACGTCTGACCGCATTATGGCGATTGCCTATGTCATTCCCGCACGATTGGCCCGGGAACGCGGCGATACCAAAAAAGCAGAATCACTCTACCGCGAGGGACTTCTGCTTGATCCGCACTGGACGCCTGATCTTTCCGTAGAACTGGCACGGCTCTTGATGGAACAGCGAAAGTACGAAGAAGCGGAAAAGGTCGTGCTCACCGCCGCAGAGCAATTCGGCAAAGACGTACCGCGGGGCGAAACGAGCCTATCGCGCCTTTGGGAACTCGCCGGCGTTGCTGCGCTGAATCAGGGCAAACGCGCCGTTGCGCTGGAACGGCTGGAAAAAGCTGCTGCCGTTGATCCGAACAATTCCGCAGCGTCAGGCTTGCTCCGCGACGCATTCGGGAAATAAACAAAGAAAGCGGAAATGAGAAAGCAGAAATCAAAAATATTGTCAGCCTATTTCTTCTTTCTGATTTCTGATTTTTGATTTGCTCCATATGGCCAAACTCTTCGCTCCGTACAGAACATTACGCTTTGCGAAACGTGACGACCGACCGGCTTTTGTTTCCAACTTTGTCGCGACTATTGACGGCAAGGTGCATGTGAAAAAGAACGGCTACTGGCCGATCGGCAGCGAAACGGACAAGGCGGTGTTGCAAACCTTGCGCGCGCATGCAGACATTCTTATCCACGGCAGAACCACGGCAGAACAATTTGACACGCTGCAAAGCCTTGACAGCCGTGAGTTTCGGAATCTTCGCAAGGGCTTGAACAAGCCGCTTATTCTTCCATATCTTGTCGTCAGCGCACATCCAACCCAGACGTTATTTCAACATCTTACCAGTCGAGAACACCCGGTGTTTCTTGCCACGACAATCAACGCAAGAATTCCCGCAGCAGTGCTACGGAAGGTTATGGTGCTGCGCAGCGGAACAAAGGATGTTGATCTGCGTCGCGTTGCCCAGTATTTTGCCCATCATGGATATGGCATAGGACTTGTGGAAGGCGGCCCGCATCTCACGGCTTCTTTTCTGAAGGAACAGTTGTTGGATGAACTTTTTCTCACCATCGCGCCGAAAATTTTCGGGAACAGCAATAACAGCGTGTTGACCATGGTTGAGGGCGCGTTGCTCCCGCACTACGCTCTGCCCCATGCGGAACTTGTGAGCGCAATTCACGAAAAGAACGAGCTTTTCCTTCGTTATCGGCTGAGCTATGACGCATAACGACGCACAGTCAGTCTACGAATACTACCGGTTCTGTCCGCGTTGCGGTTCCGCATTGCGCGTGGAAAAGGAACATGGCAAACAATTACTCGTGTGCGAAAAAAATGATTTTACGTTTTACCAAAATCCGCATTCCGCAACTGCGGCAATTGTGAGAAACAACGAAGGAAAAATTATGCTGGTAAAACGGGCTTTCGATCCGGCAAAAGGCATGTGGGATGTTCCCGGCGGATTTATGGATTGGGGAGAAGAGGCGGAACAGAGCATTGTGCGAGAAATGAAAGAGGAACTTGATGTGAAGTTTACGCCATCGAAACTTCTCTTCGCGATTACCGACTGGTATCCGTTTCGCGGCCTAAATATTTCGGTCGTGAACCTGTACTTTGCAGGCACCATGACAGAAACGCCAAAGCAGGATGATGACGTGGCCGGCATTGGTTGGTTTGGGCTTGACGAACTTCCCGAAAACATTGCGTTTGGTCACATTCGACAAGCCTTTACGGCGTTGCGGCAAGAACAGAAAGGACACGCTTCATGAAAAAGTTTGATTTTCTTATCGCGCTCTATATTTTTTGCATTGTCGTCAGCGAGCTTATGGGCGCAAAGACGTTTCCGCTGCTTGACGCGCCGTGGCTGAAACTCAACGCTAGCGTGGCTATCTTTGTTTTTCCGCTGATTTTTACGATCAATGACATTGTCACGGAAGTGTACGGCAAGGAACGTACGCGCAGTATTGTCCGCTCCGGCCTTGTGGTCGTAGCGCTGATTTTTCTGTTTGCCTTGCTTGCCACAAGCCTTCCGCCGTCATCGCGCTTTGCAGGAACAGAATCTGCCTACGATACGGTTTTCAAATCTTCCGCGCGGATTGCGTTTGCCAGCCTTATCGCATTCGCTCTCGCAGAATTTACTGATCTCTTCGTCTTCAACAAAATCCGCCAGCGGCTTGGACAGCAGGCGCTCTGGCTGCGGAACAACGTTTCGAACTTTGCTGCGCAGTTTCTCGACACAACAATCTTTATCACCCTTGCGTTTTATGCGCTCAACAAACCATTTGGTGATAACCTGAGCTTCCTGTGGAGTCTCATCCTGCCGTACTGGCTGCTGAAGTGCGCGATGTCGGCCATCGAAACGCCGTTTGTGTATCTTGGTGTGCAGTGGCTGCGTAAAGACGAACGGGGGTAAAGAAAATGGTTAAAAGACAATTAGGGATATCCCTATAAGTCTTTTTTGTTGACTGAATATGGCGCGCTCAATACGTCATTTTTTAGCTCGTTTCAAAAGGACATGTGATTACAAGATCACGCATTGTTTGCTGAAACATTTCCGGAAATGTTTGAATGTTCTTCGACCGTTCATATTGCCATAAGTACTATGTATTGTTTCTTGAACGTTGATTGTTGACAGTTGTCTGTTGAGAGTTGTCGGTTGATCGTTGCGCAAGCAAAAACCCGCCGTACCTATTCCCAAGGTGTCATTCCGATCCATGCGGTAAGGAACTATGCAAACCTGTGGGGGCATAGCGGAAAGTTAAAACAAGATTAGCGGTTCTCGACAAGTACGAACAATCTCTGTATACTTTTACCGCCTTTCGTGAATTTTGCATTCTTTACTTTTGCTTTTTGACTTGTTACTTTTGACTTTCTCATGTCTTTCTCCATCGGCATCGTCGGCTTGCCCAACGTCGGCAAATCAACCCTGTTTCAGGCGCTGACCAAAAAACAGGTTGATACCTCAAACTACCCTTTTGCGACCATTGATCCAAACGTCGGCGTGGTTGCTGTTCCTGATGAACGGTTGGATGTATTATCGAAGTTCAGTAAGTCTGCAAAAACTGTTCCGACGACGATTGAATTTACGGACATTGCCGGACTTGTGAAAGGCGCATCAACCGGCGAGGGTTTGGGAAACAAGTTTTTGGCGAATATCAGGAACGTGGATGCGATCTGCCATGTCGTACGTGCATTCACGGACAAAAACGTCATTCACGTGCACGGGAACATTGATCCGAAAAACGACGAGGAAATCATCCTCTACGAACTCGCTATGAGTGACCTGGAACAAGTGACTCGTGCATTAGAAAACGCTCGGGGCAAGGCGAGAACAGGCGACAAAGACGCGATAAAACTTGTTGGGTTTCTGGAACGCGTCTCAGAAGCGCTGAACAAAGGCCAGCCTGCGCGGTTACTTACCTATTCCGACGAGGAACAGGTCGCGATGAAACAATACAACTTGCTGACGATGAAACCGATTTTGACCGTCCTGAATGTGGATGAACAAGATAACGAACACCATGACGAAGAACTGAAAATTTCCATGAAGTTAGAATCGGAACTTGTTGGGATGGAACCGGACGAAGCGAAAGCGTTCTTGGCAGAACTCGGTTGGAAGGAAAGCGGCCTGGATCATTTGATCCGCGCAAGTTACCAACTCCTTGGCTTGATCACCTACTTTACGACCGGAACAGATGAAACGCGCGCATGGACAATTCCCGCGGGGACAAAAGCGCCGCAAGCTGCCGGCGTCATTCACACGGATTTTGAAAAAGGCTTCATCCGCGCCGAAGTGATCAACTGGAAAACATTGATAGATGCTGGATCAGAACAGAATGCAAAAGCAAAAGGCTTGATGCGCATGGAAGGCAAGGAGTATGAGTTTCAGGATGGCGACGTAGCGGAATTTCACTTTACATAGGGCTTGAATGTTCCGGCGTTCTATGGTAGTTCAAAAGAGCAGTGTTGTGATATGCTCTTGCTGGCGGTGGGCTGTTCCAAGAAAGGAGGGCAAACCCATGGAGTGGGCACACAAAGAAGTGTCAGACCGGCAACGTGCAGAGCTTGCAGCGCTCGGCCTGCCGGATCTTGGTACCTATCCAAGAAACCTCGCCGCGATCAAGTTTGTACAACAAGGTGATACGCGGTTTGTCGCAACACCAGAGGGACGCCGGGCGATCTTCATCGCTGGGTATGATCGATGGGTCGGCAAAACGGTCGTCAACGCAAATAAACGCAGCGGCAAAGTCCTCAGCATCCGCGTCCGGGGCTACTACTCATTGTTTCAGAGTGGAATCGCGCCGACTGATTCAGAAAAGATATTCGAAGTGTTTGTGCTTTGGGATGGACGAGGCGCGGGCACTGGCTGGATCAACGTGACACAACTCAATGTTCTTTCCTAGCAGGCCGTCGGAACACTGACGGTCTGTTAGCCTTGATTGCGGAACAGGAGAATCTCTCGCCCCACATGCTGGCCAGGCCGGTGGTACAGCAAGCTGTGCCGATACGTTAGACGGTCTTGAACAATAGGAACGAGTTCCGGCGGAAAAGGCTGGATAAGCCGGAACCCGTTGAGCAAGATTGGATCAAGATCAATAAAAAATAACGGCTTATTGCGGAGAAACAACACTGGAAACACGATAACCACGCTGCCATTGGGTTTGAGCACATTCGCAAAGACACGAAATGCTTTTTCGTAAAGCGCGCCAAGTTCCTCTTTGCGCTGTTCGAGAACAGAATGCGGTTCCTTGCCCGTTGCCGGCGGCCCTAAGTACGGTTCGGTGATAATTGCGTCGATGGAAGCAGAACGCAGGGAATGTTCCAGCACGGCAATATCGCTATGCATAAGCCGTGACAGTGCCTTTTTGCCGGTCGAGCGCGCAAGCCATGCAAGATTTTCTTCCGATTCCTGAATCGCGCGGGTATTGACGTCGGCTCCGGTCAGGCGGTAGTAACCAAGCAAGATTGCTTCTTGGAGAACTGTTCCCGAACCGCAAAACGAATCGAGCAGCATAGCGTCCAGTGGTTGCCGCGCAAGATTGACCATGATGCGGGCAAGTTTTGGCGGCAACATGCCCGAACGTGCGTTTCTCCCGGGCCGGCCGTAGTCGCGTTTGGAAAATTCCTCAAAGGCTTGCACCGCTGCCGTTTTGCCAATGATCAGTTCGCCTCCTGCTTCGACAAAAAGGAACTCTGCGCCGTTCTTGTCAAGCAGTTGTTTTTGCGCGACAACGGATGACAGCACGCAGCGTTCTCCCTTGACATAACGGACAGAACGGTCTTCGGCAACCAATGTTTTTTTTACTATTCGCGCCCATTGTTCAACCTTGCGCCGGAATATGGAACTCCCGTATGCACTGAATCCAAATGTAAATCGTCGGTTTTCGGAAACACTGCGGCGAACCAAGGCCACGAGTTGTTCTTGCGAAAACGCTGAAGCAGGAAGCCGTTCGACAACCTCGGCGATCTTTTGCAGTCCGCCGAATCTTCCAAACCAAGAAACCGGATCGCGCATATTGCCAACAAACGCGGCATCGGGCATCAGCGGTTCGAGAACGGTAGTATCAATGCTTGCACGGGCATTGAGCTCTGCAAGAGAAATCTCGGGTTGACGACCCAGAATGACGAAAAAGTCAGCCATTGCAGACTTTAGTATAGCCCGATATGGCAGCCCTTGCCAGCATTGAAAGCCTATGGTAGAGTCCCAACACTGTGGTTAGTCTCATCAAAGCCTTGCGCGAATAATGAGGCTCCCGTGGCCAACGAGGCCAGTAAAGGGTCCCCGCAAAATCAGGAATTTCTGAGCCGGTTTTTGTGTGGAGCCCGAGCTGTGGCTACCCATGGTTTGTTATTTGCCCGGCAGAGCCCGGGTCCGGCTTCGCCGGATACTTCGTAATTTGGAATTATTCCTATGGCAACAATATATTACGAACTCCTGACGCTCCTGCCCGGCAACCTTTCCGATGAGGAAACAGCGCAGGCCGGCGGGAACCTGCGCAAACACTTGGACAAACACCAGGCAACCGTTATGAAACATCTGCTTTGGGAGCGGCGGCGTCTCGCTTACCCTGTCAGAAAAATGAAACAGGGCGTGTACTTTGTCACCGAGTTTGACATGGAACCAGCAAAGCTTGACGCGCTCGACAACGATCTTCGGCTCGACAAATTTGTGCTTCGGCACCAGATCGTTAAAGCCTTCCGCAAGTCCGCAAAACAGTTGGAACAAGAAGCTCGCGGTAGGACAGCGGTCGCAGAACGTCCAAAACCGGCACAGCCCGCCGAAGTCACTGCGCCCGCCATGACCGGCGAGGAACTTGACGAGAAGATTGAGAAAATCCTCACTGAGGACATGACGAAGTAACTATGCACAAAGCAGAAAGCAAAAATCAAAAGTCAAAAAACAGGAATAACCCCTCTCCCGCCACTATTCTCCTTTCAAAGAAGGCGGGATCCCGCCAAAGGCGGTGGCCAGCCTCCCCTTATCCGTTCCGCCACTTCGTGACGAATTCAGAAAGGGAGGAGTGGTAAAGAAAATCAGAAAAAAATTCCAAATTTTTGCTTTTTGATTTCTGATTTTTTAATTTTCTTCCTATGGCTCTCTCACTCAACAAAGTTCTCATCATCGGGAACGTCACGCGCGATCCCGAAAGCCGTACTATTCCGTCGGGCCAGTCGGTGGCGAATTTTGGAGTTGCAACGAACCGCCGCTGGAAAGACGCGACAAGCGGCGAATGGAAAGAACAGCCGGAATTTCACAACATTGTTGCCTGGGGAAGGCTTGCAGAAACATGCAATCAGTATCTGCACAAAGGAAGCCGCGTCTATATCGAAGGCCGCTTGCAGACCCGCAGCTGGGATGACCAGTCGGGTCAAAAGCGTTCCCGCACGGAGATTGTCGCGGAACAAATGATCATGCTTGATAGCCGCGGACAAGCAGGCCAAGCTGCTCCTACGGCGGAACAAGCATCTCCAGCACAACCCACTGCCCCGGCCGAAGAAGAAATCAACGTCGAGGATATTCCGTTCTAGCAGTTGTCATTCGTCATGAGGAATTCATAATTTGTAATGAGTTTTATGCCAGCACCAACACGAGAACGCGTCTGTTACTTCTGCCAACGGCAGATTGACCACATTGATTACAAGGATACGCAGCTTTTGCGCCGGTTTACTTCCGCCTACGCGAAAATTACGCCAAGCAAGCGGACTGGCGCCTGCGCACAGCACCAGCGAAAACTTTCTCAGGCGATCAAGCGCGCGCGCTTCATGGCGCTTGTCCCCTTCACGCTTCGCTAAGCAGGAACCAGCCGTATGTTAACGATGAACGATCTCAAAGTCGGCACGGTCTTTACGTGGAAAAACGAACCGCACATTGTTTTGTCCGCACAACATGTCCAGATGGGCCGCGGCGGCGCGATTGTACGGACGAAAATGCGGAACTTGCTGACCGGCAATGTCTACGAAGATACATTTAAAAGCGGCGACAGGCTGGAAGAAACGGAACTTGACCGCGGCAAGGCAAGTTTTTTGTATGTTGACGGTACCACGTACTATTTTATGGACAGCCAGACGTACGACCAGTTTGGGATGAGTGCAGATGATCTTGGAATAAAGAGGAGCTTTCTCAAAGAAGGTCAAGAAGTCAATATTATCTCGCACAAAGAAAAACCTGTGCGCGTTGATCTGCCGATCAAGATGGTTTTCCAAGTCACCGAAACGACGGATGCGATCCGCGGGAACACGACCCAGGGCAACGTCATGAAAGATGCTATGATTGAAACCGGTTTTGCCATGAAAGTCCCGTTGTTTGTCAAACAGGGTGACACGATTCGGGTGAATACAGAGACTGGCGAGTATGTCGAACGAGCATGAGCGAGTGAGACCCTGAGTTTATCGAATGGGTGGAGAGAGCATAGCAGAGATTCTCCCGCCCCTTCTTTTCACTTCCAATGAAGCGGGATCCCGCTCCGCGGCCGACCTAACCTCCGTGACATCCCGAGCCTGTCGAGGTGATACAACGAGCGTAACGAACAAAATCTGAATACTACAACATTGCCAGCGATTGTTCGCCACGATTTTTTGACATCTCCGCCAAACATGCTACGGTAAAGTACTGTTGTATCGGAATGCTCCACGACAAACGCTCATGGAATGGAGGGGTACTATGTCTATGCTTCTTAACGCACCGCCGCAACCGGCAGTGTACAAATTCGGTTTGTGCCAGTGTCGTCACACCAACGGAAGGTGCAGAGCACACGCCGGGTTATGCTGCCTATGGTGCAGATGGTGCAACGCTGGCTACAGGCGCGGTGAAGCCTGGGAAGATCACGTGAGGAAATTCCACAATCCCTGCAATACAATGATCCAGCCGTTCGCGCAATGAGCGTCGGCCAGCGCGCTGCCGGAGCACAGTTATAGGAAGAGGCATTGAGTGGCGCAAGACAAGTTTGTTTGCCAAGTAATCGATGACGAGCTGTGCCAATGCCATGGTTTTCACCAGAACGGCAAGTGCAGCATCGGGCATCCCGAAAGACTGTGCTGCCGAAAGTGCGCGATGTGCAAACGCAACATCCGCCGACGGCATTGGAACATGCACTGTGCGCGAATCTCCCAACCGTCTCGTTAGCCAGTGTTCCGGATCAATCGGCGGCGTAGTTGAGCGTTCTTTTTTGAGCGAGGATTGGAGGACCTCGCTTTTGCGTTTTTGACAAACCGCAACTCTCTTCGCAACCAGCGATAGTAGTCATCGGGAACATTGTCGAGCTTCATGGCAGCAAGAAACGGCACATGGTCGCTATGTAGTTTCTTCACGGTTTGATATACTGCGGGAACGTATTGTGGCAATGTTGTCAGAAACAGTATCACTCCTTTTGACGTTTCGATCTTTCCTGTTTTCGGCGGCCAAAAAAATCCGGATGCCAGACGTGGAACGCAGTCATAACATGCAATAGAACGTTGTCGCAGCAAGGCATAACCAATCTTACTGGCTTCTTTTTGCGTGGGGCACGTGGTGATGATCCAGATCGCTTTTTTCATAGAATAACTGTACCACAAATTCACGGTGTACGCGCGCTTGACGGTATTTTAGTATACAGATACACTGTGGAAGATTTGGCTGGACTTTGGAACGTGCCGCCAGTGTTCTTGCAAGAGTCCAGCGTTGTTCCCCCGCACTAGGGAGGTTGCGCGTGAAAGCGATCTATGTGCAAGTGGAAGTCGGCGATGACGCACTCGCACGATGGGTACTCGAATTATGGGGTAGGCCGAACTGGCAGGCCATGCGTGTGTCTGGAAATGGATCGCGTCTGACGCCCCTTGCGGACGACGCTCCGATCGGAGACGGCGACGTCATCGGATTCATCGACCGCGAGGATGCCTCGAGCCGCTTCGTCACGCACACCGCTCCTGAAACCGTTCGGCGCACTGTCGGGGAGCTCGACGGAACCCTCGTTATCGAGTCCACCTGAACCGCCTTTTCCCTCCGTTCCCGCTCGCCGGCTATCGCAGATGGATCTGCAAACATCGGTCGAGCATCGCCGCACACCAATAGCCGGGGTTCTCAGAACTCCGGCTATCAACTTTTTTGCTTCTGTGGAACGCCTTACGCTTCCGCGAGTTCTTTTTCTTTCGCTGTGTTTGCGTTGTCGAAAATCTTCGTCCGGATTTCCGTCATGAGTTTTGGATTTGCTTTCAGCGCCTGGCGCGCGGTTTCGCGCCCCACACCTAACTTTGTTTCGCCGTAGCTGTAGGAGTTGCCGGATTTGGTGATGACGCCAAGTTCGGACCCCTTGTCGAGCAAATCGCCAGAAACCGAGATACCTTCGCTGAAGAGAATGTCGAATTCGAGGTGTTTAAACGGTGGCGCAACTTTATTTTTCACAATCTTCACTTTGACACGGCTGCCAATGCTGTTTTCGCCTTGTTTCAGCTGCGCGGCGCGGCGAACTTCAATGCGCACGGACGAGTAGAATTTCAGTGCGGTGCCGCCAGTCGTCGTTTCCGGATTGCCGAAAAAGACGCCGATCTTCATGCGGGTCTGGTTGATAAAGATCACGGACGTGCGGCTTTTCGACACAATGCCAGCAAGCTTGCGCAAAGCCTGGCTCATAAGACGGGCCTGCAGTCCCATGTGCTGATCGCCCATCTCGCCTTCGATTTCCGCTTTCGGGACAAGCGCCGCAACAGAATCGATAACTATCGCATCAATAGCGTTGGAACGTACGAGTGTCTCAACAATTTCCAGCGCTTGTTCTCCGGTGTCGGGCTGAGAAATGAGAAGTTCATCAACATTCACGCCAATCTTTTTTGCGTATTCCGGATCGAGCGCGTGTTCTGCATCGACAAATGCTGCAGTCCCGCCCATTTTTTGAATCTCCGCGACTATGTGCTGAGCAAGAGTTGTTTTTCCCGACGCTTCCGGTCCGTAAATTTCAATGATCCTGCCTCGCGGAACACCGCCGACGCCAAGCGCAAGGTCAAGTGAGACGCATCCCGTCGGGATCACTTCGACATTCATGCGGGTTGCTTCGCCAAGCTTCATGATTGAGCCGTCGCCGAAACGAGCTTTAATTTGTTCTATCGCTGCCAGTGCGGCTTTGGACTTCTCGCTGGCCTGGTCTTTTGTCATAGTCTTTGCCATGGGGAGTAATTAAGAATCGAGAATGATAGATTATGTGAAAAACATAGTGGGTGAATTATGAATTTTTTATTGCGTATTGTTGTATTGTTGTCCGTCCTCTGTTGCCTTCACGATAACTTGCCGGTAAAGAACTTGCTCGCGACTGCGTTGTTTTTTTGCGGACACTTTTATTACGTTCAGTCCCCGCTGCAGATCAATCCGCTCTGCAAAACCTCCGTTTGGATCCATGACAACCTCCTGACCATTGATACGAACGCGGGATTCTTTTTCCGCAGTTCCGCTTACAACCAGGCTGAGCTCATATGTAATCAGGTCTTCGGCCGGTGCGGCAATGCTTAAGGTCGGCGGAGTGACGACCCGATAGACCGTGACGCTAAGGTAGATGAGCAGGGCGCCAAGTATGCCGAGTGCGCCGAGGATTTTCAAGCTTCGATAGATATCCGGAGCCTGCATTGCAGGAACCGTCTGCGGAAGTTTGGCAATTGGCCCAACATGACGGATCAGCGCACGTTCCTGCTCATAAAGCTCAAAGAGGCGAGCCGGTGAGACATGAAATACTTCTGCGTACTTCCGCAGAAAATTACGCACATACACGTCGCCCGGCAACTGTTCATAGTGTCCCGCTTCAAGCGCTTGGACGAATTTCGGCTGAATACCGGCCTGCATGGCAAATTGCTCAAGCGTCGAGCCGCTTTCTTCACGGAGCTTGCAGAGCTTTTCACCAAGCGGTTCTTGTCCTGTGATTGTGCGGCGGGAAAACAATATCATACCAAATTTTCTGAGCTGTTGCGCTCATCGTCGTCAAGCGGCAACGGCTTTTCTGCGGTCACCGCTTCTTGGCTGTTTTCGAAAAACACTTTCCGCGGGCGCGCTCCGTCGATAGGGCCGATTACGCCATCCTCTTCAAGAATGTCAAGCAACCGCGCCGCGCGCGCATATCCAACGCGAAGCCTGCGCTGGAGCAATGAAGCTGAGGCTTTGCCCGCCTGAATCACGATACTCTTCGCTTCTTCGTAGAGTTCGTCCTCTGTTGCGCCGCTGTCACTGCTGCCGACCTCGGGAGCCGGCGCGCTAATCACCGTTTCCTCGTACTCGGGGTTTGCCTGCGTCTTCAGGTGGTCAACAACGCGTTGGATTTCCTCATCGGAGACCAGCGCTCCCTGCAATCGTTTCGGTTTTGAGAGTTCTGCGGAAAGATACAGCATATCGCCTCGGCCAAGCAGTTTTTCCGCGCCGGACCCATCAATGATAGTGCGAGAATCAATGAGTGAGGCGACGGAAAAAGCAACGCGAGACGTGATGTTTGCTTTGATAAGGCCGGTAATCACATCCACAGACGGACGCTGTGTCGCGACAATAAGATGAATACCAACAGCGCGCGCCATTTGGGCAAGCCGAACAATTGCGCCTTCGACCTCATTCGCGGATGCAGCCATGAGGTCTGCTAATTCATCAATGATGATAACAATATACGGCAATGGTTCAACGTTTGTCAACCCCGCAACTCCTTGTAGGGTTGATCTTGAGCCTGTCGAAGAGATCAAGGCATTGTATCCGGCAATATTGCGCGCTCCCGCCTCGGACAACACCTTATATCGGCGTTCCATCTCCGCGACTACCCATTTGAGCGCATTGACGGTTTTTCGGATGTCCGTAATGACGGGCGTAATGAGATGTGGAATGTCGTTATACACGGTGAGTTCCACGCGTTTCGGATCAACCAGAATAAATTTTAGCTGATCAGGATCGTTTTGATACAGCAAACTGATGATCACGCTATTGATGCACACGCTTTTGCCGGAACCGGTTGCTCCGGCGATAAGCAAGTGCGGCATGGAGTCGAGGCGGGCAAGCACAGGATGGCCGGCAACGTCTTTGCCAAGCGCAAGCGCAAGATGCGTTTTTTTGCCGCGGAATTCTTCGGAACCGAGAATTTCTTTGAGACTCACCACTGCCGCCGTCTTGTTGGGAACTTCAATGCCAACGAGGGACTTTCCGGGAATTGGCGCTTCGATTCGAATCGGATGTGCCGCCAGGGCAAGCGCGAGATCATTTTGCAGCGTCACAATTTGTGAAAGTTTTACTCCCTCTGCCGGTTTCAAGGTATACTGCGTGACAGTCGGCCCGATGTTAATCTCGCCCATTTCTACTTCAATCCCGAAGTTTTGCAAGGTTCGCTGAATAATCTGTGCGTTTGCTTTCAAATCACCGCTCGTCGGTTTTGTCGATGCGTCCGTCAGAAGGTCAAGAGGCAGGCTCGTTATAAGTTTTTTCACTTTCCGAACTTTCGGCAGCGAAAAAGCTTCCAGTGGAACGTCATTGGACGATTCACGCATTGCGTCTTTTTGTGGTTCATCTTCAGGAACATTCATGGTTCTGCGCGAAAACGTCTGGCCGTAATCGTTGACAACCGGCTCGTCGCTTTCGTCTGGGATGAAGCGGATGCCGCTCAGCAATCGGCGCAACCAGCCAGTGGAGCTGCCGACTGCGCTGTTGCGCTCTCGCAACCGATTGAGTGATGTATTGAAGGTCACAAACAGTCCGATAATCCCAAGCGCAACGAGAATCAAAAACGCAGCGACCATCCCTGCCACCTTGCTCAGCGGCATGGCAAGCCCATAGCCAAGATATCCTCCTCCGTGGCCAAGCGTTGCTTCGGACAAAGAGCGGTCAGCGCTAAAAAAAAGATGCAGCAAACCAGTCATGCCCAACGCGAGCAAGAGAAGGCCAAGATACGTTGTTGTGCGCAAATACTCTTTCTTATTGCGAAACAGCAATATGCCAATGACCAGCAGCGGTACGGGAACAACATAGCGAGCCCATCCAAAGAGCGCGCCCTCAAGTGCGTCAAGCTGGCGTCCTAACGGGCCGGCCAGATCAAGAAAACTCAGCAATGAAAGTCCGGCAATAACAAAGAGAATAATGGCTATAATGCCGTGGCGAGTCTCTTCATGAAGCGGGAAAGCTGGCGATCCGTTTCGGTTTTGGGATCGGCGTGATTTTTCGCGTTCCTTGATGCTGGCGCGGGTCATGGAGAACAAATCAAAAATCAGAAGTTCCTTCAGAGCCGGATCTGGCTACACCGGACAAAAAGCAAAAAGTTGAAAAATCCATTCATTACTTTTGACTTTTCACTTTTTCCTTCTTCCTTTTTATTGTACCATGAAGCAACACCCAAAACAAGCGAAAAGAGCCTCGCAGAGCAGGACGTTCTTTCGTTTTCGCCGTAAGGAATGCTACTCGGCTATGGTGGTTTCCGGGTGGTGCCGGCGAGCCCAAAAGCCGGTTCCGGCGGGAATCAATTTGCCAATAATGACGTTCTCTTTCAGGCCGCGTAAGTAATCAATCTTTCCAGACACTGCCGCGTCGATGAGTACGCGCGCAGTTTCCACAAATGATGCAGCAGACAAGAAGCTTTCGGTCGAGAGCGCAGCCTTCGTAATACCGAGTAATAAACGCGTCCCCGTTGCCTCACGCCCTTTCTTCCCGCGAATCACGTCGTTTGCTTCCACAAACTGGTCTACCGAAACCATTTCCCCAGCAAGAAAATCGGTGTCTCCCGGATCATCGATGGCAATGCGCGAGAACATTCCACGGACGATAACCTCGATGTGTTTGTCATTGAGCTTCTGTCCCTGTGAGGAATAAATGAACTGGATTTCCTTGAGAATATACTTTTGTACTGCTTCAATGCCACAGAGCCCATAGAGCTGCTGCAAGTCCATACTGCCCTCGGTCAGCTGTGTCCCGACGCCAACGAGATCGCCGGTTTTCACCCAAACAGCAATACCTGCGGGAATTTGATATTCTTTCACTTGTTTGTCGCTCCGGTGGAGGACAAGTTTTTTCCCTTTGCGCTCAATGGTGCCTGCTGCTTGCGCCTTGTACGGTTTTTTGTCGGCCTGGAACAAGACGTCGCCCTTCTTCACCGCATCGCCGTCCGCAACCTTCCATTCGATCTTCGCGCCGCCGGCAACCGCATCAAGATCAACGATATCTTTCGCATCGTCCCGGGAATGGATCCGAATGGTCTTTTGCCGGCCTTGCTCACTCACTTCTGCGGTTCCCGCAACGTCGCTCAGAAAAGCGGGACGGCGGACTGTTCTTGCTTCAAAAAGCTCTTCGACGCGCGGCAAGCCTTGCGTGATGTCTTTCCCCACAACACCGCCGGTGTGAAATGTTCGCATCGTCAGCTGTGTTCCCGGTTCACCAATAGATTGCGCCCCGATGATGCCGACAGCGGTTCCCATCTCAACGAGACGGTTATAGGCAAGGTCAAAGCCGTAACACGCACGGCACGCGCCGCGTTGCGTCTTGCAGGTCAGTACGGACCGCACTTTCAGTGATGGCAGATCGAGCTTTTCTAATTCCACGGCAATCAGTTTTGTGACAACGCCGTTGACGTCAACGAGTGGTTTCTTGGCACGGGGCTTGATGATGCGTTCCAGGCTGACACGGCCAACAACGCGTTTTGCCAGCGATTCGCCAAATTCTTCGCTCTCCTCCCTCGTAAAGGTTATACCGTCAGTGCTCGCGCAGGCCTCTTCGCAAATCACGAGATCCTGGCTGACATCAATGAGGCGGCGCGTAAGGTATCCTGCATTTGCCGTGCGAAGCGCGGTGTCAGCCAAACCTTTTCGCGTGCCGTGCGTCGCAATGAAATATTCAAGAACATCAAATCCTTCTTTATAACTTCCTTTGATCGGCAGTTCAATAGTTTCGCCCGACGGATTGGCAACCGGCCCTTTCATGCCCATCATCTGTGAAATTTGCGCCCAGGAACCGCGCGCGCCGGATTCAATCATCGCGTAAACGGAACCAGCAGGATCAAGCACTTTCTTACACGCCTTTTGCACTTCATCACGGGTTTGTACCCAAATTTCGACAATCTTCGCATGGCGTTCTTCGTTGGTGAGAAGACCCATGGCGTAGTGCGATTCGATCTCTTCAACCTTCTTTTCCGCTTCACGAACAATGCCCTTTTTCTCACTGGGCATCGGCAGATCATCCATGCCCCAGCTGATGCCGGAACGGGTGAGAAACTCGAAGCTAGTTTCTTTGAGGTTATCAAGAAACACCACCGTTGTTTCCGGTCCAAGTTCGTCGAGACAGCGCGCAACAAGTTCGGACGACGTTTTTTTTGTCATGATTTCGTTGATAAACCCAAGTTTTTCTGGTACAGAACGATTAAAAATAACTCGTCCGACGCTTGTCAGCAGGCGCTCGCCGTTGAGACGAACTTCTATGGGCTCCTGAATACCGATGGCTCCCTGGCTTAATGCCATAAGCGCTTCATCCGCGGAGATAAACCGTTTCGGATGCTCTGCCGCTTCCGTGAGATTTGTGAGGTAAAAACTACCGAGCACCATGTCTTGGGATGGCGTCACCACTGGCGTCCCTGTTGCGGGCTTGAGCAGGTTTTTCGCCGAGAGCATGAGGTCGGCAGCTTCTTGTTTCGCCTGTTCGGTTAATGGAACATGCACGGCCATCTGGTCGCCGTCAAAGTCTGCGTTAAACGCGGTGCAAACCAATGGATGAATCT
>CAYINT010000006.1:0-22688 GCA_964364875.1 uncultured Gammaproteobacteria bacterium
AATTCTTCACTCGGGGAATCCGCGGTATGCACTGGGAAATGGTGGGTAGTTACGCTCAAAGAGCTCAACGGGGAAGCCGTTCGGATCTTTGAGAAATGCGAAGTGCCGGACGGAAACGCCCTTCGTGATTGGCGTAATGATTTCGCAACCATCGTCTGCGAGAGCAACGAGTGCGTCGGACAGATTCGCTACTTGAATGCCGATGTGCAGCACTTCGGGAATTTTTGGCACGGCCAGACGTGTATTTCCCGAATGGTACACGAGCTCAATCTGCGCACCGTTGCTGTTCTCCATTTTGACCGCACGCAGACCCTGTTCTGTTTTTTCCCAGCGCGTTATAACGGAAAATCCGAGTTTTTCATAAAACGACTGCGACTGTTCGAGATTGAGCGCTGGTATCGCAAAGTGCGTCTGCATTGACGTATCAAAATCGTTCCATCTTGATCCGCTTGCGCTCAACGCCTTTGTCCATGAGATACAACGTCATTTCCTGCATAAAAGGAACAGGGCCGCAGAGGTAATAGAGTGTTGTCGTATCGGTGACGGGACAGTACTGCTCCATCGCTTTCGCATTGATCCGTCCGGAAAACAATCCTTCCGGAGCCTGTTCCCGCGTGATGAAATGGAGAACATTGAGATGTGGATTGTGTTGCGCGAGAACGTCCAACTCCTTGCGATAGGCGATGCTTTCTTCTGTCGGGTTGCTGTAGAGCAGTGTGATGTTTGTGAAACGATGTTCCTCGGCGACAGAACGCATCATGGACAGAAACGGCGTAATGCCGATGCCGCCTGCAAGCATCACGACATTCGTTGCTGTTTCCGGCAAGGTAAAGACGCCGTACGGACCGGCGATTTCGACGCTATCGCCGACGTTGAGTTTGGCCGCGCGATTGGTAAATTCTCCGTAGAGTTTCAGTCCGAGTTCGATGGCATAGGCAGTACGCGGCGTGGAGCAAATCGTAAACGCTTTCTGTTTCCAAAACGTTCCGCCAGCGTTGTACAAACGAAGCATGACGAATTGTCCGGCTTTGAAGACGAACGTTTTGCCGTCTTTGGGCGTAACGTCAATCCGAAACACTTTCGGCGTGATCCAATCGAATCGGGTGACTGTATACGGGAAAATCTTGTTTGGCGCAGTCATTGCGGGAACAGTATAGCAGGGATTGAGGAAAAACCGAATTCGCTATCTTGTGGTCAAAAGTTGCGTCATGGAAAGAATGCCCTTAAGCATAAACCTTGTATTGAACGAAAAGTACACTTCCCGACCTTTCCGTTTGCTCTGGACAAGACCTGCTTGAAGCAAAATATGAAGATGCCGGCTAACCGCTGTGTGGTGAATTTTCAGTTCCTTTCGTAGTACATCATTCGTCATGGAACCTACTGCAACGAGGCGAATCAGGATGTAGAGACGGCGTTCATTGGAAAGAGCGCGATAAAACAGTGCTATGGATCGAAGAAATGGATGCGTATGCATAAAACGGGTACTTACTGATAAGCCCCGTCAAGAAACAGTATAAACGAACTATTTTTGACGTCAAGCCGTTGTCATTTTATTCGTGATTTTTTCGTCACATGTTCTGAATAGTTTTTCTTTTCCCACAACAATGCAGCGCGGGTGTCGGCACCCGCGCTGCGGCAGTATTCTTTTGACTAACTTTACTTCACAAGAAATGGAGCGAGCACCAACGTGAGTGTTGCAAGCAGTTTGATGAGCATGTGCGAGGATGGACCAAGAAAGATCATCGCAGCGCAGGTCTTCCATCCCAAGCCATATCCCAAATACTCCGAAATGTCTGCGCGAGTACTGCATTCTCGATGATCAATCCAAGCGCATCTTTTCCGGAGTAGAGCGCAATTTTATTATCATAAATCATTATCTCATATTGGATACTGTACTTATCCGCAGGGAAGAGCCGGATCTGTCGAAGCACTTTTTTTGCAATTTCTGCTTCGTGCTGACCCAATACGTCATCTGGCGCTAAACCGCGAACAGGGATTTTTCGCTTTACGCGTTCTTGCACATACCTGTCAATAAAATCGTCACCAAGGAGTTGACGAATATCCTTTGGATTTGTAAATGTCAGAATATCTGTACGCGCCGTGAGAGAATCTTGATAGATGCGTTGAATGCCATTGATCCCTTCAACATAGTACACCTTCGGTTTTTTACTGAGCTGATTCATAGTTGAAAGCAGTTCTGGTAATACCGCCTCTGCTCGTGATACCGCGTTCCGCACCTGCTGGATAACGTCTCGTGGATCAAGGGCGGAATAATGTCGCGCTCCTCGATGAAGGAAACTTTTCACATACCCGCGTTTTTCGAGACGTTTGAGAATTTCGTAATTGGTAATGCGGTTGAGTCCCGTTTTTTGCGAAATGCTGCTGTTTGCCGAACCGTCAACTTCAAGACAGGCAAGATACACCGCCGCCTCTCGCTTGTGCAGACCTAGTCCTTCGATGATTTCAGAAAGTTTCTTCTCCATTGTTGTAAAACTTTTCTACAGTTAAAGAATAGCACTTTCCGCTAATTTTGGCAATACCTTTATAATAAAAATGAACAAGATGTAGGACTTGTTTACAGGTTTTCCAAGCAAGCTTATCATTATGTGTTTGGTAGGAGCCAAACCCGTTATGGCGGATCCATGGATCATTGACAATGGGGGGCACTATAACGATGTTCAGCCAACACTTCAATCCTGCGGCACTGGCAAGGATACTGGACGCAAATCCACCTTCGGCGGATGAAGTGACCCATCTCTTGCAGATGGACTCACTTGGTGTGCCAGAATTGGCACGTCTAATACTTGCTTACGACAATGAGACGTCTCGACTTGAGGTTATCTCTGCCGGAAATCAACGGCGTGAAAGTGTATGGCAAAAACGGCTGTTTCTCATGCCGCCGCTATACATTTCCGGTGGCGATCCGAACAGAGAAGGATGTCTCGACTACTGCGTGTATTGTCCTTGGCGGCATGGTAATGTGCCTGCTGATAAGCTTAAGCGTATGAATGCCGACGAAGTTCATAAAGAAGCAACTCACTTGCTTCAGCTCGGATACGGCGATATCGAACTTGTTGCGGCGACAGACCCGGAATTACTGAAAGGTCAAAACGCCGCGCGGATGGTTGCCGCAACAAAAGAGGCTGGCGTGCAGAATGTGGGGATTAACTTTTTCCCACTCAAGCGTGTTGACGACTATCGAGTGCTTGCGGACGCAGGCTGCACTTTCGCGATTGTTTGGCAGGAGACGTATGTTGCCGACACATATAAGGGGGCGCATCCGCACGGACCAAAGGCGAACATGCGGTATCGTCTTGATGCTCATGACAGAGCGCTGCAAGGCGGCATCAAGACTGTGGGGGTTGCGTTTCTTGGTGGTTTGGCTGACTGGCGTTTTGACGCGTTGGCTACGCTCGACCATGCGCTCTACCTTCGCAAGGAATATGGGGCAAACATCATCTTCGGTATGCCGCGTTGGAAAGACGGCGCTGGCATCCCGATGCACACTGCTCCGGCATTCTACGGCGACAAAGAGTATGAGTTCGTGGGCGCGTTATATTCGCTTGCGATACCGGAAGCTCTGCCGTGGTTCTCAACGCGTGAACACTTCGATTTGAGCGTGCGTTGCGCGAAAGGCGGAGGTTGTATGTTCACGCTCGACTGCTCTACGGAAGTTGGTGGCTACACTAAAGAAGGTGGGTTCGCTCAATTTCCGGTCTACTCGCGTTCGTTTGCTCAAGGCGTCGAGTGGTTGAGAAATCTGGGCTACGACCCTCAGATACATCTGCCGTGGTAAAAGGAGGAAACAATGGAAACGAAAAACTTTTACCATGATGGAATCTGGGACGCTATCGTCAATCACCAAGGGTTCGATATCGGTCGTCGGGAGTTTGAAGCTCTCATTAGGTTTCTGCCAGTCGTAGTTCGTCATGTGGCGAATGTCGTGAATGTACTCCATCTCGGAGTTGGCAACGGCAGAGAAGTAACTCTCTTTGCCAATCAGCTCAAAGTCGGAAAGTATGTCATCAACGACATCTGCGCTCCATCGCTCGAAAGAGTCACGGAGCAAGCGCGGGTAGCCTGTCCGGTTACTTCGTTTTCTGAAGCGCGTGCTGACATCGAGCAGAATGGTGTCATACAAAAGCTACGCCAAGGAATCACGGGGCAGACACTCATCGTGTTGGTTGGGAATGCAGTCATATTTTCCAACCGAAGTTTGGATGATAACATCAGACAAGCTATGGAGAGGGATGATTTATTTCTCGTTACGGCGGAAACGCCGCACGAGAAAATGTCTCAATCCTACACGATCGAGCCAGTCTATCGGCTACTCGCACAAAGCGGACTGGCAGTCAACGCGGACAACACGAGCACTTGGTACGACGAGAGCGACCAGTGCCTCAAGATGAGTTGTCGAGGCGAAATTCTCCTGTCTTCGTACAAACCGACATCTCGCCAGCTTCGACAAAGGATAAAAGAGGCAGGGATCGTTGATGTAGCCCTCTCTGATTATCGAGATTTGCACATGGTGGCAGGGCTTTTCAGGAAAGAGAGGTTCTGTCCATCTTCACCGCGGGCCGATTGCGTTTGATCACGTCTGACGTGACTGATGTGTTCGGCCCGTGTTTTTTTCACATAAACAACATAGCCGAGGTCGCGTGACCTCGGCTATGGATCATTGTTCTCTTGGAATGCTTACTTCGCCAAAAACGGAGCAAGCACCAACGTCAGTGTCGAAAGGAGTTTGATGAGCACGTGCAGTGACGGACCGGCTGTGTCTTTGAATGGGTCACCGACCGTGTCACCGACAACACTGGCCTTGTGCGGATCAGAACCCTTGCCGCCATGATTGCCCATTTCAATAAATTTCTTCGCGTTATCCCACGCGCCGCCGGCATTGTTCAGCACTAAAGCAAGCAGAATACCGGCAATCGTTCCGACCATAAGCGTCGCGCCGACGGATTCCGCCCCAAGCAAGAAAGCGACTGCTGTCGGTACAGCAACGGCCAAAACGCCGGGCAGAACCATTTCTTTCAGCGCGGCCTTTGTCGTGATGTCCACGACGCGCGCGTAGTTTGGTTTTTCTGTTCCCGCCATGATGCCGGGGTGGTTTCGGAACTGTTCCCGCACTTCATTGATGATGGAGTACGCTGCCTTGCCGACTGCCCGGATCGCAAGCGAAGAGAAAAGAAAAATTAGAGCGGCGCCAATAAGCCCGCCGACAAACACTGTTGGCCGCGAAAGGTCAATGGATTCCAGATGCGCTTCTTGCATGTATGCGCCGAAAAGGAGGAACGCGGCAAGTGCTGCAGAACCGACCGCATAGCCTTTCGTCAACGCTTTCGTCGTGTTGCCGACGGCGTCGAGCCGGTCGGTCTTCCGGCGAACTTCTTCCGACGCCTTGGACATTTCTACGATACCGCCGGCATTGTCGGTAATAGGGCCAAATGTGTCCATAGCTAGAATGTATGCCGCCGTGGCAAGCATGCCCATCGTCGCAACGGCTGTTCCGTATAGACCGCCGCCTTCAATGCCCGAAGCATTGCCAAGCGCATACGCGCCAAGCAACGCGCCACAAATCACAAGAACAGGCAGCGCGGTGCTTTCCAAGCCTACCGCAAAACCGGAAATAATGTTTGTTGCCGGACCGGTTTCCGAAGCCTGCGCGATATTGCGGACAGAACGATATTTATATTCCGTGTAGTACTGCGTGATGTAGACGAAAAGAATGGATGTTACCATACCGATAATGCCTGCGCCGGTAAACCACATCCACGCGGAGGGAAGCAACTGGTACGCGGTAAATCCAAAGCCGATTGCGGCTAAGGCGGAAGCAATAAAGTAGCCGCGGTTGAGCGAAGCCATGGGATCTTCGTCATTGCGGTTGCGGACAAAGAGAACGCCAATGATCGAAGCAATGAGTCCAAACGCCCGTGCAACCAGCGGGAACAAAATGCCGCCGATGCCAAACACGGGATAGAGCGCAATACCAAGAATCATAGCGCCGATATTTTCGGCAGCCGTTGATTCAAACAAATCAGCGCCGCGGCCGGCACAGTCACCGACGTTGTCGCCAACGAGGTCGGCAATGACTGCCGGGTTTCGCGGATCGTCTTCAGGAATGCCTGCTTCGATCTTGCCAACCAAATCAGCGCCGACGTCAGCTGCTTTTGTATAGATTCCTCCGCCAAGCTGTGCAAACAGCGCGACAAAGCTTGCGCCAAAACCAAACCCGACGATTTCGAGCGGCACGCCCTGCGGATTAGTGAGACCGCCATAGAGAACAAATAAGCCGGCAACGCCAAGGAGTGACAGTGCGACGACGAGAATGCCTTCGACAGCTCCGCCGCGCATCGCGATTTTCAGCGCTTTGTCAACAGATTGAATAGCGCCGGCTGCTGTGCGCAGGTTGGCTCGAACAGAAACGTACATGCCGGTAAATCCAGCAATGCCCGAGGCAAGCGCTCCGGCGATAAACGCAACGCTGGTTTTGATGCCAAGACTTGTGTTTCCGGTCACCGTGTAGAGAACGAAAATAGCCACGGTCAAGAGAACCGCGAGCATAAAAATTGTGGTGTACTGCCGCTTCAGAAAGGCATTAGCGCCTTCTTGGATCGCCGCAGCGACCTTTTTCATCTCGTCATTGCCGGTGTCCTGGCCAAGCACGTGGCGGATGAGGAAATACGAAAAGATCAATGAAACGATCGACGTACCGAAGACAAATGGAATCATGGTTTTCCTTCTCTCTTAATAGTGAAAAGTGAAGCTCCCTGCCCTTTGTAGTTCTTTTTGTAGAGAACGGAGCGGAATCTCCATCCTCCGTAGCAGTTGCACTGCTACTGCGGAGGACGGGCGCCGTAGCAGGAGAAAAAAACATCAATCGCAGGCCGACAAACCTGGCCCCCTGCGCAGTGCGGACGGGAGTTCAAACGAACTCCCCTCATGAAAGAGTATAGGGAAATCGGCCGAATATTGCAAGAGATCGGCTGTGGGTCAGTTTGATGCGCGAGAACATAGCGGCGAGAGCGCTCTCGCCGCTATGCGATATATGGTCTAATTCGCTCCTGGCCCAAGCAAATGGAAATGCAGATACGCGATATCTTGGCGTTCTGGACCGTACGTGAGAATTCTGTAGGAACGGAGATTTTTGTCTTTGACCAACTGGCTGATGACGGCGAGGGCATCCATAATGTACGGCTGGTCGCCTTCCCGAATGTCGCCGATATTTCGGATATCCCGCTTTGGGATAATCACAAAGTGGTCGCCGTCGTGCTGGACTGGATAATCAATCGCAACCGTCTTGTCCGTCTCAAGAAGAACATCCGGCAATAGCCCCGGGCCCTTTTGGACGATAATAGAACCGACAAGCCCCAAAAGTTCTTTTTGCTTGAGACAGTTGTTCTCGCATGTGTGCAGCGCAATAAGGGAACGCGGCTGGGTGTCGGAAAATAAATACCCGCCAAGCAACACGCCAAGCGCAAGCGCTCCGACCAATGTGATAAGGAAAATAATGCGCCGAATCGCACGCATAGATTATTATTTTGGAGGTTGTGACGGTGTTGAAGCTGTTGTGAGTTCCAGATAAGACTTCATGCTCGCGAGATACGCTTCTGCAAGTTTATCGGTGTGCGGCTCGATAAAACTTTGCATATATCGCTTGAGGAGTGATGCAGGAGGCCCATAGTCAATATCAAGCGTCAGAACAGTCATGCTTTCTTTTTTCACAAGCGTATACATCCAGCGACTGCTGATCCCGCCTCGGCTATAGGAAAGATACAGGTGCGGCGGCCGGAGTTCTTCGACAACCCAATCGCCGCGAAACGACATCCCAAGAAACTGGTATTCCCAGTTGAACGTTGAGCCGGGTTTTAGGGGAAGCATCACATGACTGGCCTGGACAAGGCCGGGAATAAACGGCGCAACGCGTTCCGGGTCGGTGATAAGGCTAAAGACTTTCTCGATCGGTGCGTTGATAACAACGGTTTTGGTGATTGTTGCCATAGCGGCTGTTGGGGCTGAATATTCAGCCCTTACACCTGCGCTTCTTGCCTAAGCGTATCACACTCTTTTGGAGTGCGCGAGATTATGTGCCATGCGACCAGCTTGCAAGGTAGAAACGCTGCTGTTCCGTGAGCGCATCAATGTCAATTCCCATGCGTGCAAGCTTAAGCGTTGCAACGGATTGCTCAATATTTTCCGGCAAAATGTGAACGTTTTTGCTGAGTTCGCTGTGATGTTGCGCAACATATTCCGCCGCAAGTGCTTGTGTCGCAAAACTCATATCCATGACGCTTGCCGGATGGCCTTCCGCGGCAGCCAAGTTGACCAGCCTCCCTTCGGCGAGAACATACATTGTCCGCCCGTCGGCGAGGACGTAGCCATCAACATTGGAACGGAGGTTTTTGCGCACGTCTTTCGCAAGTTTCTGCAGCGCGGGAAGATCAATTTCGACATCAAAGTGGCCGGAGTTGCAGACAATCGCGCCATCCTTCATCCGTTCAAAGTGTTCTTGCCGAATAACCGATGTATTGCCGGTTACCGTGCAGAAAATATCACCGATCGCTGCTGCCTCAAGCATCGGCATGACGCGGAACCCGTCCATGACCGCTTCAATGGCCTTGATCGGGTCCACTTCCGTGACAATGACATTAGCGCCCATGCCGCGTGCTCGCATGGCTAACCCTTTGCCGCACCAGCCATAGCCCGCGATGACAAAGTTCTTGCCTGCGAGAAGAACGTCCGTCGCGCGGATAATCCCGTCAATCGTTGATTGGCCTGTCCCGTACCTGTTGTCGAATAAGTTTTTCGTCTTGGCATCGTTGACGGCGATGATAGGAAGGAGCAGCTTTCCGCTTAGTTCCAATGCGCGGAGCCGAATCACGCCCGTCGTTGTTTCTTCCATGCTCCCGTAGATTTCAGAAGCTTGTTTTGAACGTTCTGTATGAATCAGTGAAACCAGATCAGCGCCATCGTCCATGGTCAGTTGCGGCTTGGTGTCGAGAACGGTGTTGAGGTGCTTATAATATGTGTCATGATCTTCGCCGCGAATGGCAAATGTTGGAATATCATAGACAGTCGAGAGCGCAGCCGCAACATCGTCCTGCGTCGACAGCGGATTGGACGCGCAGAGAACAATGTTTGCACCACCGGCCTTGAGTGTCCGCATAAGGTTTGCGGTTTCAGCCGTCACATGGAGACACGCAGCCATGCGCAAATCTTTCAAGGGTTGTTCTTTCTGAAACCGTTCCCGAATCGCAGCAAGGACAGGCATGTCGTGGTCTGCCCATTCGATCCGGCCTTTGCCCTTGTCAGCAAGCGCAGCGTCTTTGATGTCGTAGTTCATTGAGAAAGTCTTTCTTCGCGTTTGTCGACGAGTCGGCTTTATTATTCCGTCATTACTGAACCGAAATTCCGAACGTATTTTTGGATCCGCGTTTGTTTCAGAATCCCTCGGCTACACTAAACCGAATAATGAGATTCCGAATCAATGGTTCGGCTACGCTCACCACCTGGCTCGGAATGACAAACACATGGATATTATAGCACAAGCATGGAACCAAAGTTTGTTTTGAACCGCTCCTGGATTTCCTGAAACGTCGGGTTATGCGTCTGCGTCCCGTACTGCTCGACCGTGTACGCGGCCACGACGGAACCGAGTTTGCCGCATTGATCCAGGGGCAGCTTATGGAGCAATCCTTTCAGGAACCCGGCTCGGTACGCGTCCCCTGCTCCAGTCGGGTCTTTGACGACGGAGCATTGTGCTGCTGGGATTTCAAACGCTTCTTTTTTTGTTTCAATGCGGGAACCTTTCTCGCCTAAGGTCGTCACGAGAATGTTGACAGCAGAAAGTACGTCATCATGATTCCAGCCCGTTTTTTCTTCAATCAAACGCATCTCATAGTCATTCGCAATGAGCGCCCTTGCTCCGTTGATGCACGTCCTGAGATCGTCGCCAGAGAGCGCAGGAATGTTTTGCCCAGGATCAAAGAGATACGGAATATTTCTTTCATGGTAGAACCGTGAAAACGCGACCATATCAAAAATATTACCCGGCGCGATAATGGCATACTTGATCTTTTGTGGAACAATGGCGTTGAGCGGCGGGAACGGCGTTGCCATTGCGCCAAGGTGGAATGCGGCAATCTGATTATTGCCCTGATCCGTCATAATGTACGCGGCGCCGGTCGGTTTGTCCTGTTTGATAATAATTTTTGACGCGTCGATGCCGTGTTGTTCCATCCATGTTTTGTATGGCAAAAAATCCTTACCGGCTGTTGCGAGAATGGTGGAACGCTCTTCCAGTAAGGCGAGATTGTACGCGATGTTCCCTGCGGTACCACCAAAGTTTTCTTTGATGTCGTCAACAAGAAACGACACGTTGATCTGATGCAATTGGTCCGGCAGCAGACTATCGACAAACTTGCCGCGGTAATCCATGATGCGGTCGTAGGCGACAGAGCCGGAGATCAGGATGGACGGTTGTGTGGTCATAAGAATATTATAGCATGAGCATATCGCCGCGCGGGGGGCGCCACCCGCGCTACGGAATGTTAATCAATATTTTCTGTTGCTTCAGTTGGAGGGGTTTCTGCTTCTTTTATTACTTTCTTTGACGGTATAGTGGAATGTTCCCACATATACCAAAACCAGGAACGATAACTTTCGGCAAGTTTATCGTCCCGCATAATAAAAAACATTATATCATCAGGGAGTTTTTGCCATTGGTTTCCACTATACGTGATGACATAATCTCCAAAAATCTGAATTGCGGAGTTGGTAGTATACTTTTCTGGAAGATAACGATATTTAAGATTTGGGAATTCGGCGGGTATCTTCCGTTCTCGGGACAGCACGTCATGATCAAAGAGCTGGATAAATTTAATTCCGGCCTTCTGCGCTGATTTGAAGAATCCTGCGCGTGTTGCATCAAGTCGCGGATCAAACCAGCCGCCACGAGCTCCGATGAAGAAGCTCTCCTTGCCGACGCGCAACACATCGCGCCAGATATTCTTTTGTCCTTCAATCCCGCGGTAAATATATACCTCCGATGGTGCTTCCCGTTTGGTAAATTTCTTTTTCAAAACAGGTAAGATTTTCTCGAGTTCTTCGACGCGCTCCCCAAGCAACTCTTTGAGCTTGTCCGGATCCACGGCGTTGTATCGATTCTCGCTTGCGGAGAAGATCTGAAAACACAGCCCCTTGTCGATGAGCCGCTCAATGGCATCATAGGCGTTTCGGCGGTGAATTTTTGCATGGATGGCAATGTCCGAAATACCTGATTCACCTTTTTCTACCAACGTTTCGTAGATCTTCGCTTCATTGGGGCTTAAGCCCAGCGATTCGTAGATATTCATGTGGATTATATATGTGGTGTATATGGATACCCTGTGGTGGTGTTGGCCACTCAAATAGGATGATATACCCTATTCTGTTCACCGTCAAGGTCCGTCAAATAGACGGCTGCGGGAACAGGCTCGTTGATAACGTACCTTGCTGATCCACCCTGTTCGTGAGAGAGCACGGCAGGGCAGAGCGGCATGGGAACAACCGAACGGGAGGAGGTGACATATTTGCTAGAACCAGTGAGACGATTCTGGGCTGTCCAGGTCGACATTGAGCACTTTCTATCGAGAGTGTTCAAGAGCAACCACAGATGTCTTGGTTGCATGGAGCACGCGGGCGCTATGGGTATGGAAGATATTTTTCCAGAGCTCACGGCGATCTTGCGCGGCCACGACTTGGACCCACGTGTGATTGCGTACAATATTCGCAAACAGCGAGGGATGCCCGAAGATCAAGAGATGGGGCCTTACGTCGATGAACCTGGCATTCTCCGTTGGAGAGGGGACATCGCCGGGGACGCCGAACTTTTGATCAAGGCTGTCGCGGAGTCAATCTCCTGAGGCCGAGGTGAACGGCCAAGAAACAGAAGGAACCAACCGACTCTCCTCCGGTTGGCCATCATCGAAGTTCTTTATCGCGCACACTCTAGGTCTGTGCGCACACCGACCTACGTTGGCAACAATGGGGTCGGTTTTCTTTTTCCTTAAAACTCGTCCTCTTCCGAATCCAAAGGAACACTAAGCGATCCGAGGAACAGAACATTTTGATTTTTCTCTAAAAATCAAAATGTCATGCCCACCTTGATCGTGCTGTTGAACGCCTAATTCAGAACATTCCGAACCGCAGCAACAATCCCGTCCGCATCAATCCCTTCATAGGTAAGAAGCTGCTCCGGTGTGCCGCTGTGCGGTGTGTGCGTAACGGCAAGAGAGTGGACGCAACCGGCCTTGTTGCCCAGCGCAGAACGAACTGCTTCCGCGATCCCGCCTTCTGGCCGGTGGTCTTCCACGACAATAAGGTTTTTTGTTTGTTCTGCCGCGCGAACAAGCGTACGGACATCAATCGGCTTGATGGAGTAGCAATCAATGACGCGAATTCTCTTTCCTGCCTTCATGAGAACGTCAGCAGCTTTCAATGCTTCGTGGACAGTGATACCTGCCGCAATGATGGTTGCTTTGTCCAGGCGCGAGGAGCGGAGTGTTTTACTGCCACCGATGCGAAATGGCGTAAGTGCGTCATAGAGTAATGGCAAATCTGCGCGGGTTGCTCGGATGTAGGAAAGTCCTTTGGAACGCAACGCGAGTTCGACAACCCTTTCCGCACTGTACGCGTCTGATGGATAAAGTACGGCACAGTTGGCAAGTGTTCGGAACATCGCAATATCTTCCAGCCCCATTTGCGACGGCCCGTCTTGCCCGACCGATACGCCGGCGTGGGTTCCTATGTAGACTTGGCGTGTTCCCGCATAACTTGCCATGCGAAGTTGATCAAACGCACGAGTGAAAAAAGCCGCAAAAGTGGAACTGACGGGAAGCATGCCGCGCGATGCCAGACCAATTGCCATGCCAACCATGTTTTGTTCTGCGATGTAGGATTCGATGAATCGCTCTGGTTGTTCATTTTGGAACAGCTCTGTATAGGTCGAGTTTTTTACCTCGCCGTCGAGAACAATGAGGTTTTGATACGCATGTGCCAACCTCACCAGCGCGTTCCCGCAGGCTTTGCGCGGTGAAGTTGGAACCACATATTTCGGCTGGCGTGCGGAACGGCCTGATGTGTTAGCAAAATATCTTCTGCCCGAACGGGGAACAGGAATATTCCCGACGACTTTTTTGACAGTGCCGAGCTCAGAAAGCGCTTTCTCGCACTGTTCGCTCGACAATGCTTTGCCATGCCATCCATTTTTGTTTTCCAAGAATGATACGCCTTTGCCTTTGATCGTCTTGGCGATAATCATCGTTGGCTTGCTTTTCGTCGCAAGGGCAGTTTTGTATGCAGAAAGTATGGAACGAAGGTCGTGGCCATCGTTGAGAATGATTGTTTTCCAGCCAAAGCTTTGTGCTCTGCGGGCATAGGAATGTACGTTGTGGCCAAGCATTGTTGGTCCGCTTTGGCCAAGCCGGTTGACGTCGAGCAGTGCGGTCAGCGAATCAACTTTTTCGTGCGCGGCAAGCTGCATTGCCTCCCAGACAGAACCTTCTGCCATTTCGCTGTCGCCGAGAAGCACATATGTGCGATAAGACAGTTTGTGGAACCTGCCCGCAAGCGCGATACCAAGCCCGATTGACAATCCTTGTCCAAGCGAACCGGTCGGCGCTTCGGTGTACGGGAACAAAATAGACGGATGGCCTTCAAGCCTGCTGCCGAATTTTCTCAAACTCAACAGTTCTTTCTCGCTCACCTTCCCCGCGGCATGATACAAGGCGTAGAGCAAAGGCGACGCGTGGCCTTTGGAGAGAACAAACCGGTCGTTGTTTGTCAATGCCGGTTCTTCAAGGCGGGAACGGAAAACGCCGCCAAAAAACAACCCAACCATGAGTTCGACGGCGGAAAGCGATGATGTCGGATGGCCGGATCCCGCAGCCGTCGTGGAACGAAGGATAGCGGAACGAATCAGGCGGGAAAGGTTTTCAAGATTTTTTTGTGTTGCCATAGCAGTATTGTTGCACAGAAAAATGAGTTTTGCCAAGCAGTGCGTTATCTACATGAAACATTATTCTGTTCCGCCGGCTGCGTTGATGGGTGCTTCAGAGTTTGTATTTGTCGCACTGTTGACGATTGGCGTCTTGGTTGCCTCGGCAGAACAATCCGTCAGGCATGAGGTCAGCGTCTCGGCACAGGGACAGCCGATTGCGAGACACACGACTTCTTGGCAAATTCTGTCGCCGCACCGATCGACACAACCTTCGACTTGTCCATTCGTGTTCGACACCGGAGAGCTGTTGATATTCGCGTTTCCGATCACACGGATAAAAGTCCGTCCGTCCTGCGTAACGCATTGCTCGGGATATGTTTCAAGAACACGGTATCCCGCCGCGACGCACGAATCGAAATTCGTGACGCGGGAAAGTTTGTTGTTTTTGTACGTAAAGAAAATCCAGGCGAACACAAGCACGATGATAAAGAATATCATTTTTGCTTGAAGCCGGTGCGGTTGCGGTTGGCGTTCCATAGAGTTAGTGCTCGATCGCGTTAAGTTCTCCAACTGGCGCGAGAAACATGCGTGCACAGTGCCGTCTTGCCCATGCCTCAACGGCGTACGCTAACAGCAAACCGCCGATGATATCCGCAGTGTAATGCGCCCGGGCCAGCATTGTGCCGATGCCAAACACAATGGTTGCCGTTATAAAGAGAGGATGGAACAATCGGTGCTGGATTGTACGGCTCATAAGAAAAAGAATTCCGACATGGCCGCCGGGAAAGTACGCATGGTTTGCAAAAGGATACAGCACAAAACGATCGGCGAGTGCGGGCGCATCGAGTGGCGCGCCAATGGGAAGCAACAAAAGGAACACGCCGCGGGCCGCGTAAAAGATTCCAAGCATGACGAGAAGATACGGAAGGTCGCGCGGCCGTTCCCGAAAATACATAACGGCAAAACAAATCAGAAATGCCGCAAAAAACAGTTCGCCGATGAAAAACAGGTCGAGTCGCGGCAAGCGTTCCAGTACAACATCATGGATTGAGGGAAACACGGGAACAAGGCGATCGGTAATGGACAATGCCATCATGTGTATCGCAACGCCGAAGCCGCCGATGATCATGCCATAAAGCAATCGAAGCCAAAACGGTCTTTGCATATACCAAGTGTACAGCAGAACGACATCGGACTCAATGGAGCGGATTGTTGCGCGCGATGATATGTTGAGACTCCCAACGTTCTGGATTCTGCCGAATATATGTCCGAGTCATTTCCCATTCTTCGTAGTTTCTGATAACACGTTCGTAGAAATTTCGTTGCCAGACAGTGAACGCAGCATCGTGTTCTTTGCTCCACTGCGTCACAGAAGCTTTGTATGCGCGAACAATGGATCCGACGGATTTTGGAAGCGTGTGTTGATAGCGATGATGTCGGGGTTTAAAATTTTGAACCCCGACGTATCCTATAGCCCCGACGCAATCCTTCCTCTCTTCCGCAGCAGCGTTAGGCATATATGCTGCCCGTACGGATTTCGACACGTCAGCAACGGAAGCCCTAACAGCATATTCAATAACAATGATTCCATGCACATGATCCGGCATGATTTGGAACGTATCAAGCGTAACATTCGGATAATGTTTTGGGATTTCTTGCCAATACTGCTCGACAATTTTTCCAAGACGAGAAAGATGCATCTTTCCGTTCTTGATGACGCCGAATAGGTGTTTCCGATTTTTTTGTTCAGCGTAACGTAATACGCTCCTGGCTGTGCGTAGTCATAGCCTGGAAGACGGATGGAACGGCGATCGTGTTTTTGTATAGACAAAACGGCAGCATACAATGGTCAGTATCCCGTCAAAGACAAGTGTACCACAGAAAAGAAGCGCGTCAAGACGATGGTGTATGTGACTTCTGTCTTGATCGCATACATGTATGCTCTCTCACCACCAACTTTTTCCGTCAAACGTTTGTTCTGTTGTAATCGCAAACAACGCAAGAACGCTCGGCGCAAGGTCATAGACACTGGGCGCTGTTGATGCAACGGGTTTGGAACAAAGGAGTGCGCCGGGAACAAGTGGCGGATCAATAAGATGGTCTCCGCTCCAGCGTTTCAGGTTGTCTTCAAAAACGGAAGCCGGCGCTGCCCCGACAGCCGTTTGCCATGATGCCCGAAACCTGGCTTGAAAACCAATGACGAGATCCGGACCGTGTGCGGCATACGACCCCGTGTAGATGTCAGAACCCTTATAGACCGAACGGACGGCTTGCGTCTTTGTTTGTGGATCATGGAGCGCCAACAGTGCACCGGATAGTTCCTTCAACAATCCTGGAACGTCCGCTGTTTGCACAGAACCACGCGCTTCTCTGCCTTTCTGATTGACATAGATACTCGAAAAACCCAGCGCGTACGCTTTTGTTTTCGCCCAATCAACATTTTCGAACAACGGTAATCCTTCTTCTCCGCTTTTGAGGACAAGATATCCTTGTTCCCGCAACCACGAATTGACATGGACAGCCCGTCGGAACGTGGAAAACCCATGGTCAGAAACAACTATCAACGTCGTGTTCTCGTCAATCTGGTCAAGAACCCTGCCGATCACCGTGTCCATCCTTTCGTAATATTCGCGAATGACGGTTTCGTACCGGTTGGTCGCTTCATTGTGGAGCGGATGGCCATCATCCCTCGTCATCCAAAAAATATGTTGCGCGCGGTCAATGGTGTCAAACACAAATGCGAGAACGCCTTCGCGGAATTTCGAGAGCGCGTCCCACAGCATGTTTTCGCGTTCCTGCTGAATATCGCGAATCAACTCAACAAATCCGTCAAACGGCAATGTTTCATCAATCACGCCGTTGGTTTCTTCGGGAAGCCCCAGTGTGTGGTACGGCCCGATAGCGCGGAATAATTCTTGCGCGTACGAATCCGGATACGAAATGGGAAAGGCCGGTTTTGCGGGATCAACATGCGGCGATGTCGCGTAGAGCTTCAGCGGTTCCACTGAGGCAAGAAACAGGCGAACTTGCGCCGCAATCCTTTGGCCAAGCATATGCGGGAATGCCAGCTTTATCCATGGCGACCACGCATTGAGCGCTAGTGTTGTCGTAACTCCTTGAATCGTGACGGAAACTTCGGAAGTGGAGCGGACGTCGATTTGAAATTGCAGTTTGCTTTTGTTTGGACCCGGAAACGCCGCTGCGTATTGCAGCCCGTTTTTGGTTAGTGGAACAATGTCGCCTTTTGGATCATCATACAATTCCTGTGATGTCGTAAACAGGGTGTAGCGGCCAAGTGTTGTCCTGACATCGGGAACTCCAAGCCCGGCAAGCGCGTTGCCGCGGACTGCCTGCGGCGGAAAATTGACCGGCCATTTAATGACGGACGTTGGTATTCCGTTCTTGGATGTGAATTCCCAAAAAGGCGTTCCATGAAGCACTGGCCGAAACATGTCCGAACGCTTGCCAAACAGATTGCGCGTGTTGACATCAAGGATCGCAAGCGTTGGCAAGTGTGCTGCGGGATCCCGGGCGATAAAATCGAATAATCCGTGATGGCCTGGATTCATGCCCGTTGCCAAACTTGCCCATGCTACCGGGCTTTGAGCGGGGTTTGCTGTGGCAAGTTTTTTGAACGTTCCATGTTTCTGCAAACGCGCACAGTTTGGCGCGCGGCCTTCGTCCATCGCCTGCCGCAAAAGCACGGGATCAAACCCGTCGATGCCGATGATAAGGACTTTTGGAACATTCATACGACTGGCGGAGTCGGCGGTACGTCGTTCTTCGCCGGAGATTGAGCACTGGTTGTCGACGTTGGAACATCACCCGGTTTTTTTTTGCGGAACACGCGCAGGATCGGCCGAATGAGAAATGCCGCGATGACTCCGGCGCCGGAAACAATTGTCGCAATAAGGCCGAAAACGGACGTGGTTGTTCCCGGATCGACATACGCAAACACTGCTTGTGGAAGGCTCAACGCAAGAAGGAATGTGAGTACGAGCATCATAGGCAAGAGATGTTATGGATTGAGAATGGTATGGAGATAATTGGGGAAAGTCTGGATCCAGCTGAGCAGCCGGTTGCGAAGCTTGGTGGCAAGAACAGGCTGCTGCCCCGCAAGATCCTGTGTTTCTTTGGGATCGTTCTTTATATTATACACCATGCGCTTGTTTGGCGTCTCGATGTACTCGTTGTCGCCCTCGTGGAAGCTTCTCCATGATCCGCCAAAGAGCCGCTCATCAACGCCGGGAAACCTCGGCAATACATATCGCGTGCGCGTAAACGTGTCGTTTGCATACTCTGCTTCTGACACGGCAAAAGAGCGGCGTTCGGTGCCAAGCAAGCTCAATCCCTGCAGTTCGGTGCGCGGCCAGTCGGTAATGTCGGCTATATCGAGAATTGTCGGGAAGAGATCAATGCTTTGGACAAGATGATCAACTGTCGCATCGGCAGTAAATTTGCCGGGTAAGCGAATGATGAGCGGTACATGCGTCAAGCTCCGGTGGATATCGTAGACATGATCAATGAGGCCGCGATCACCAAGATTTTCTCCGTGATCCGACGTGACGATGACGAGTGTCGAGTCAAGTATGTTTCTTTCCCGCAATGCTTGGAAAACTTCCTGTATCTGGCTGTCGACGTAATGAATGTCACCGTCGTACAGCGCCGTGAGCAGCGCATCATCGTCTGCTGATAATGTTGTCTTTCCTGCAACATACGCATACACATCATCGGTGAGCAGCTCTTCCTTCGCTCGCGCTTCATCAAGGCCGACGGGTTTCGAGAGTTCCTTGAGATAGCGGCCGCCTTCGGGAGAATCGCCGTACGGGTCGTGGACTTCCATAAAGTTTGCCATAATGAAGAACGGCGCGTTCTCAGAGCGGGCGGCATCAACACTTTCTTTGATTGCGCCAACGGTCTGGGCGGCGCCGTAGTCCTGGCGCGGGTTTTGGTCGGTGATGAACTGATAGAGCGAGACGAGTCCGAGGAAGTCACCCTTTGCCTTGACGGTGAAAAGAAACGTGCGGATGGTCCGCGCAAGGAGAAGCTGTCCCTGCAGCCCTTCGGCGCGATTGAACAGTATGTACTTGTCAAAACCTTGCGTGAGGTTTGATTTCGGACCGAAATTATCGTTGTTGGAAAACCCATATGTCTGATAGCCATACTGACGCAACAGCTCCGGCAAAGTCGTAAACTCATCGGCAAGCCAAGGCCAGGCGCCGTCAGCGCCGTTTTTGCTGACATACATGCCGGTCAACATGGCGGCGTGTGACGGCAGCGTCCAAGGCGCAGCTGAAATAGCATTGGTGTAGCGCGTGCTCTCTTTTGCGAATTCGTCAATATTGGGCGTGGTCTGCCTGCTGTAGCCGTACGAGGAAACATGGTCCGCGCGCAGCGTATCAAGAACGATCCAAAGCACATTTGTCCTCTGCGTATCTGCGGCTTTGGCCGAGTCGCCTTCTGAGGTGATGACTTTGGGTTTGTGCGAGAGCGTGAAAAACGCTTTCGGAAGCACGCGAGAGCGAATAATATCAGCCGCCGACAGCGCGACAAGAAGAACAATGGGAGATGCAAGAATAACGACGCGCAGAATGCGGCGCCGGACAAACCGCCCGAGCAAATACATCGTGCATCCGACGCCGGCGGCGACAATAACGCTGATGACCGCGATTTCCCAATACGCGCCGAGGGGTTTTGTCGCAGCGCGTGCGTTGAGAAGGTCGAAAAGGATGTAAAACGAAGCGATAAACGCAAATACGCCTGATTGAAAACTTGTGTGGGCGATCGGCGTTTCCGGCAAACCATTGATCCGGTAGAGAAAAAAGAGCGCCGTGCCGATTATCAGCATTATGAGAACGCTCAGCAGTACGTAAATGACGAGTGGGACGAAAAAAATGCGCAGTAGATCACCGAGGATAAATAATCGAATATCCCCGTTCCAGACTGTCATGATCATGTCATAAAACGTCAAAAAAACGCCGCCAACAATACCGATCCGAATGGCGCGCTGAATATGCTGCTGAAGATCAAGTCGCATGTGGAGGATATAGTACTACATGTAGCCGAGCGAACGCAAATCTTCCATAAGGCGTTCTTTATCAAGTTGCCGGCCAGAACGCTCTTCCACTGCGTCCTTTGGAACAGGCTTCGTAAACGGCCAACATCCAATACTGCGATACACTAAGCCGCCGTGTTCTTCTTTATCGTACAGCGGGTTATAGGGAATGTTACGGCTGTGCAAATATTCCCAGATTTCTTTTTCGGACCAGTGCAACATTGGATGGATGCGCGTGTGCGGCGGGTCGGTGCGCACGGAAAAATATTGTTCTTTGCCGCGAATGCCGTGCTCATCCCAGCGAATAGCCGTAAACACGGCGTCAAAACCCATTTCAACGATCGCTTTTTTCAACGGCTTTGTTTTCATCTCGTTGCAATATTCAAAGTGGGACACCGACCAGGGATTAACGCCTTTTTCCAGCGCTTCGCGGTTTGTGACGCGGATGAGATTGAGATTCCACTCTTTTTCGTACTTTGCCATATACTCGTATGTCTCGGTAAACTTATACGTCGTGTCGATAAAAAGAACGGGAAAGGGTAAATCGTTGTTGAAGAGTTCCCGCGCAATGGACAGGGCTGCTGTTGAATCTTTCCCGCCCGCCCACGTCAGCACTGGTTTTGTAAACGTCGCGACTGTTTTTAAAAATATTTCTTTGGTCTGATCGACAAGCTCGTCAATGGTGTTTTCGCGCGCATCCGTTTGTTTCAAGCTTTCGAGAAACGTGTTGCCAGAAAACCACGGCATCTTCGCAGAGCGCTCTGTGATATTGTCGCCCTGCAAAGCAGAAGTGGGAATAACATGCACCGTGAAACTTGGATCGTTGAGCACCGTGCGGATTTCAGCGGCAAGTTTCTGAAAACGGTTCTCGTGATAATTCGCAAGATCCATTTTATTCACGCACACGACATAATCTTTTATGCCGATCTTCTTCGCGTGATCGAGGTGGCGAATGGTCTGTTCCTTCACGCCTTCATCAGCGGCAACGACGGCAATCGCGCCGTTTGATTCCTCAATGCCTTTGTACGCTTTGTCGAGAAACACTTCGTGCCCCGGCGCGTCGGAAAACGTAAATGAAAAACCGTCAACAAGCAATTTGTTGTGCCCGACGTCTATCGTGATGCCACGGCCGCGCTCTTCCTTTTTGTGGTCAAGCACAAAAGCAAATTGCCGGCCCTCTGCGCCGCCGATTTCTATGAGATGGGTTTTCGTTTCGTCGCCAACTCTTCCCATATCCCATAGCAGCCTTCCAAGAAGCGAGGATTTGCCGTGATCGAGATGGCCAACGGTGACAAAATGCTTATAGCGCATAGTTCGGGAACAAAAAATGCCCTTTCAGTCTACGTGAAAACGGGCTGTCCGTCAATGCTGCTCTACATTCTGGGAACTTTTTCCGCGCCGTCTCGCTTCCCATCGCTGCACGGCTGTTTCGTCAAAACCGAGATGGTGCGCAATCTCATGGTGGACGGTGGAACGGACAAGGTCGGTGGTTCGCTTATCATCAAACCCCGCCAACTCCTCAATGACGTTTTTGAAGATCGTAATTTTGTCCGGCAACACGCCAGAGTACCCCGCTCCGCGCCGCGGCAAAGGAATGCCCTGATACAATCCAAGGAGAACGTGTCCTCTGCGAACCAGTTCTTCGCTGCGGCGGGCAGAACGGACTTCGTCTTCCACGACAAACGCGACGTTATCCATCGCGTCGCGGATCCGTTTCGGAACTTCAAGAATCGCATTCCGGATACTCTGCTCAAAACGTTCTCGATCCATAGCGCACAATCTCCATGCCAAATATAGTTCGTGATGAGCAGTGTAGCGAAACGCCAGCGTTCCCGCAAGAAAAAATCCTGCATGATCAGTTGGCGGTTATCAGGGAGAACGAGGAGTTTTAGTGCGCAGTTGTGCGTCCGCCCGTTTCAAGTATGGCTCGAACGCGAGGGACAAGCTCTTCCATTGCGTGAACCCCGCACCACGGCTTCACAGCCGTGGCTTCAGGTCATTACGCTTCGCGTTACTCACAACGTTCCTCCCCGCCTTTACAGACGGGGCTTCCCGTTGGTGCGGGGTGAATATCGTCTTTCAACATTGCCCCTACCGGCAAAATTTCGTACGCATATGCAGCGAATCGAAGTTCCTGCTGCAACTTCTGAAACCGTTGAACGGCGGTTTCGCCTGTCTCCGGAGCGGGTGTCGTAACAGGAAACTGATCAAAACTTTGGTGTCGATGAGCCATGGAAAGTTGTTAACAGCAAGCAGTGCTTACGTTATTGATTCTTACTTTCGCTTTTTCACCGCGTAGCGAATAATCGTTTTCGCTTTGGGACCCGGCCGGCTGAGATAGACTTCTTCATGCGGTCCCGCGAGAACAAATTTTTGTTGTTTAACGAATGCGTGGAGCTTTTTGATCGTCGGTTTTTCGGAATTGTACGTGCCAATGTGGAGAATCTGCGCATATCGTCCCGCCTTGATGGAACCGACCTTGACCGGCATGGCTGGAACTTTTTGCAACAGGTCTTTTTGTTTGACAAATGCTGGAACTTCTACATTCCACACAGCGGTCCATTGCGTCTTGGGCTTTTTGTGTGCGTCAGGCCAAAAAGCGGACGGCGCGCCGATTGCCATCTCCTTCTTTTTCGGTTGAAACTCTTTGAACTT
>CAYINT010000007.1:0-12277 GCA_964364875.1 uncultured Gammaproteobacteria bacterium
CACGATTCCAGTGTACCAGAAAAGTCGGGTTTTGTTTTAACATGGCTATACCAAGACGCACAAATCCATTCCAGCAACTCTCAGTCTCTATCATGGCAGCAATCAAGGGAACAGACGATGTTGTCCAGGAGTCTGTTTTGGAGAAAAGAGGGTTTGACCTTGAGAGCAAAGGGTCAAAGGGTCATTGATCTGTTTCCAAACTGGTGAACAGCTATTGATAGTATAGGTCAGGAGAGCCTGCGGAACGAGTCGGTGGTTTTCTGCAACATTTCATCCATCTTTGTCGTGCTCAACTCGCTGCGGTTGAGGAGGGTTGGGTTGGGATAAAAAGCATGGGATTAGGGTTAGGCCAAATGGCCAAGGGGTGTCGGGTCTGTATGGGTTCAATATATTGAACCCATACGCATTTTTGTCCCGACGCCCCGTTCCCAATTTGCGTCACACCTTGCCAAGTCATCCGTTTCTTGGTATGAAAGGTCTTGTCCAGGAGGCCTGATTCCCAGCATTCCTTTCTGATTGTATGGCAAAACGATTCCACTATCACAGCATGACGCCGCTGGTGATTGTCAGTGCGTTCTTAAGCGTGCTGGTTGTTCCTGGCTTGTTGCAGGCAGAAACGCGGCCTGCTGAGAAGGTACAGCAGTTGAAAGAGGCACAGGAAGCGGCGCAACAGAGCGTGAAAGCACAGGCGCAGCAGAACGCATTCCAACAGGTCAAGGCGCAGGCAACGGAGGCTGCAATAAATACTGCCCGTGCAGCAGTGGACAGCGTCGTTGAAAAACTGCAGGGGTTTGTGGCAACGGCACGGACAAAGATAGCCGCGGCAAAAACCATGAACAGCGCAGACCAAAGCCGGTTGATTGCGATGCTTGACGTGGAAACGCAGTGGTTGGTTGAACAGTCATCGGTGTTGCAACAAGCGCCGCTCACAGTCATCAAACAGCGCGCCGCCGCGATCAATGGGCGTAAGGGGCAAATCAAAGCGACTGTGCAGCGCGTGTTGGGAGAAATGCAAGCCCTGCGGCTCCAGGCAACTGCTGACCAATTACAGACGCAAGCAGTGCGCTCGCAACAACTTGTCGACAAGCTTGCAACGCGTGGCAAAGCGTCTAAAGAACTCATCGAAACGGCAAAGGCCTACACCGATGCTGCGGCAAAGACATTTGCGCAATGCAAACAAAGCGTCCTTTTTTTTCAGTCCTTTCCGACGTCCGGTGTAACTGACAACGCGTTCAAAGCGGGAACAGCGCACCTTGATGCCGCGCGCGCCCAGATCAAGCAAACCAACGCGCAGCTGCGGGCGCTGACCGCGCTCTTGAAAACCGCAGTCAATTCCAAATAACTGTTATTCTAAGGCGCGATCGAGCCGAACGATGCTATAACCCAGTTTTTGTATTTCCATAATAACATCATCCAGCACTGCGCCGGTCAGCGTATCGCCGACATGCATCAAAAAAATTGCGCCGGGCTGGAGATTCTTCACAATTCGGTTTTTCACCTGCTCTGCCGTGACGCCGGATGATTCTTCCCAGTCAAGCGCGTCCGTTGTCCAATACACAGACGTGTATCCCTGTTCCGCGGCAAGAGAAAGAACACGCGCGTTGCGATCGCCATACGGAGCGCGAAAATACGGCTTCGTTGTTTTTCCGGTTGCGTTTTTCACAATGGTTTCAGTTTGTTCCAACTCCTGCGCGATCTGTTCATCGTTCAAACTGGGAAGGCGCGGATGGGTCATCGTGTGGTTGTAGATTTCGTGGCCGGCCGCGCTGATTGTTTTCAGCAGTTCCGTATTTTTTTTCGCCCAGGTTCCCGTGACAAAAAACGCGCCGGAAACATCATGTTTCTTCAACGCATCGAGAATTGCCTGCGCGGATTGCGTTCCCGACCCCGCGTCAAAGGTCAAAACGACTTCTTTTCGGGTTGTGTTGCCGTGCGTGCGTTCATTTTCGCTGATCGGCGTATCGTACTTTAGTGTTGTATTCGTATCTCCGTCAATAGTGACGTTCGTTCCATTCGTATTTGCGGGAACGGAAGCGTTGACATTTGTCCCGTTGGCGTTTGCGGGAACGGAAGTATTCGCTTGTTCATCGGCATCCATTATTCCATTCATGTTTGCAGGAACATCATTTCTCGCCTGCCAGTACGGCCATACCCAGATGCTTATACCAAACGCAAATATTGCCATGCCAAGCAGCAATGGCCAGGTTTGTGGTTTTGTTCGAAAACCGCGGTAACGCGACATGGAAATACTATAGCAAGAACTGTTCCATAATGCATCGTGCCATGTACGCGAAGCAAAGTTTGTTCTATGCTACCAGCATGCGAAAGAAAAAGAAAAAGAAACAGCATCTTGCTGAAGAAATTGCCGAAGCGCCGGCCATTGCCGTCGAAAAAACAATTGTCGTCACAGAACTCGCCGTGGGAAAACTCAAACGCCCCGCCCGTAAACTGAAGCGTCTCTGGCATGTCTTTGGCCCGGGACTGACCACCGGTGCGGCCGATGACGATCCATCCGGCATTGCGACGTACTCCCAAACCGGAGCGCAGTTTGGTTTTCAGTTCTTATGGCTTTCCATCGCAACATTCCCGATGATGGCGGTCGTGCAAGAGATGTGCGCGCGGATCGGTATGGCGACGGGCAGGGGACTGGCTGCCAATATCAAGCGCGTGTTTCCGCGGCCCGTGCTTCTTACCCTGACGTTTCTCCTCGCGTTTGCCAACACGATTAACATTGGCGCGGATCTTGGCGCCATGGCCAAAGCGACGCAGTTGGTCGTTCCCGCGCTGCCGTTTTTTCCGCTCGTCGCCGTGTTTGCATTGTTCTCGCTTGGTTTGCAGATTTTCGTGTCGTACCGCGCGTATGCAAAGTATCTCAAGTGGATGTCATGTATCCTCATCGCGTACATTCTCACGGCGTTTGTCATCCCTAACCTCGATTGGAGCGCAGTTGCGTCCGCCGTTGCGCATCCGCAGCTCGGACTGTCGCGCGATGCGCTTCTCATCGTGACGGCGGTGCTTGGCACGACAATTTCTCCATACCTCTTTTTTTGGCAGACCTCGCAGGAAGTGGAAGAAGAGGTCAGTGAAGGACGGACCAACATTGCCCAGCGCGAGAACGCAACGAAAAAAGAGCTCCGCCGGATGCGGATTGACGTGTGGAGCGGTATGTTCTTCTCCAACCTTGTCATGTTTTTCATTATCCTTGTCTGTGCCGCGGCGCTTGCCTCGCAAGGTTCCTTTACCATCCGGACGGCAGCAGATGCGGCGGAAGCCTTGCGGCCGTTTGCCGGACAGTTTGCGTTTCTCCTGTTTGCGTTTGGCATCATTGGCACGGGCTTGCTTGCGGTTCCGGTGCTTGCGGGTTCTGTGGCGTATGCGCTGTCCGAAAGTTTTGGCTGGCGCGAAGGGCTGTTTCATAAACTGCGGCAAGCGCAGGCTTTTTACGGCATCATCATCCTTGCCGTCGGTGTTGGCCTTGCCATCAACGCGCTGCACCTTGATCCTTTTCGCGTGCTTATCGGTACGGCAGTGATTAACGGACTCATCGCGCCGTTCATGCTTATTGCAATCGTGCGCTTGAGCGGCAACCGAGAGCTTATGGGCAATGTTGCCAACACGGCGGGAACGAGTATTCTTGGCTGGAGTATCACCGGCGTCATGGGCGTCGTGGCCGTGTTGACCATCGTCTCACTGCTGTGATTTGAAATTCTGGTTTTGCCCAAGAACAACCGGCGTTCCACACACCAACCACACAACCATAGCGGAGGTTCCCAAACCTCCGCTATGTAATCTAGGGCTTGCGTTTCCCCGAATATCCTGTATAGTAGGCTTGTTTGTAGTTTTCTTCAGCCGGTTTCCCTCTTTCCCGTTCTCAAAACGGGAAGCCTACGATGAAGCCCATCGCGGTGTTCCGTAGAGACTAGGCAGGTAAGAAAGGTCGTCTACAACGTTCCCAGAATTTCGCGCTCGCGGTTCGTCGTCCAGGCAGAGCCTGTCCGTCGATGTCGCTGCGCCTATCGGTTTGGCCGCTTGCAGCGTTGCTCCCTGCGCCATCGGCTCGTTGCTCGGTCACGCCTTGCATTCGGCTCAAACGCGAAAGTTCTGGTTCTAAAGCGTAAGGAATATCGTCATGGGCAACAAGCTCTACATCGGTGGCATCAGCTATGACACCACCGAAGACGGACTCCGCCAGGCATTCGCCCAGGCTGGAAACGTCAGTTCCTGCTCCATCATCCTGGATCGGATGACCGGGCGCTCTAAGGGATTCGGATTCGTAGAATTCGCAACTCCCGAAGAAGCTCAGACAGCGATCGAGATGTGGAACGGGAAAGAACTCGACGGCCGTCGTCTGACGGTCAACGAGGCCCGTCCGATGCAGCCCCGAGCACCGCGTCAAGGCGGTTTCGGCGGCGGCCACGGCGGCGGCAATCGTGGCGGCGGAAACTGGTAAAAGTTTTTCGCAGCAATGCTGTCCACTTGCACGGACAACAAAAACTCCCGCGTTCTGCGGGAGTTTTTGTGTTGGCGCTATTTGCACCGCGGCTAACCACGTCCTTTGTCTGGCGGATCATCTGGTATCGGGCATGGATTCGATGTGGAGATCTTCTTGATGCATCCCCATGTCGTGCCCACGTCTTCGACATACGTTTCTTCCTCAACCGCAAGTGCAGCCTGTGCTGCTAAGCCAACTCCGACGATTGCCAAGAGCATGGCAAGCAAGAACTTGTTCATGGTTATCACCTCCCTTCAGAGTTATTAATGGAAAGGGTGTTCAAGAAGTGCCCGGCTCTCTTTTTGAGAACACACCGGGCACCGCTTCAACTCCCTTCAGTGAAACGGTTACCGGAGGAGTATCATCCGTTCCGTGACGCTAGTCATGCCAGCATCCAGACGGACGAAGTACACCCCCGAAGGAACGAGTTGTCGCTCATTGTCGCGGCCGTCCCACCGGGTCGAGTGGTATCCCGGCAGACGATCTCGATCAACAAGCGTTCGCACGAGCCGCCCCGTGACATCGAACACGCTGAGTATGGCGCGTTCTGGGACGGCAAGACTGAAGTTGATGGTCGTGGCCGTTCCCGGATTCGGGAACGGTCTCCAGAGACGCGCCGCGACTGACCGTTGTGCCGGTTCTTCAATGCCGGTCAAGCCCGCGGAGCCTGGCAGCGGCACGGGAAGGCCGCTGACCGACAGACGGTAGAGGTCGGCTTGCACCTCTGGGTGTGTTGACCAAAGGTTCTGCTCCGCTCTCCAGACGACATCCCCAACATCCGTCGCCTGACCGCCCCAGCGCTCGTTCATTAGGTACACTGCGATGGTGTCCTGATGGGCTCCGTATCCGCCGCGCGTGTACGCGGTGATTGCGACAAACACGGCATAGCTGTCCGGGTTCGCCGTCAGGAACCTCTTGATGAGCGCGGGGTAGTAGTCGGGGTTGGCCCGCTGGTCGTCACCCTCGTCGCAGGAAAGCCACCAACCGATGCACTGCTGCGGCACGGCGACGTTGGTCCAAGGGCTGTCGTATGCCACCTGGATCGTCTTTGCGCCGAGCTGCGATCGGTTGGTGACGAGACCGCGACTAACCATCTCGAGCGCTCCCCTGCGGTTGAAAACGGCACGGCCAGAGTCGCGCGCCGCGCCGTACAGCCCGATCGGGAACGATGATTCTAAATGCTCGGTAATCGCATACCCCGCAGCGCTGTACAGCGGTGCGATCACCTGCTCCGAGAGAACGCGGAAGCTCGGATCGGTCGTGTACCCGATCCTGTCTCCCACATCGAGGTAGAGAGTACGCTGAGCCAGCGGGTAGCCGGCGATGTACTTTTGCCAGGCCCGCGCGTAGTTCTGCGCCTCTGCCACCGTAGTCACTGGCAACCGGTAGAGCGGACACTGTCCCGTCCCGTTGTTGTAGAAGTCCACCCACCATCCCGGATTCGCGCAGGAGCCGTAATAGCAATCTCCTGTGGCATCATCCGGCACCTGCTGCATGGACACGATATTGTGAACACTCGCCGTGTCCTCGTTCGACTCTCCCACAACTGCACATCGTGGCGCTGGCCACCCTACGTTGAGGTTAGCCTGCCATTGCGCGTAGAATGCGCTCTGGCACGACGCCGCGCTTTTGCCTCCTACCACCGTGTTGACAGTCCAGTGGAACTTGACTGTCAGTGAGTCCCACACACTCTGCAGCGCACCCATCAAACTCGATGAGCTTGAGTACGCCACAAGATGTGCGGGCTGCGGAGGTGATGCGCGGCCACCCATTTCGGGCGGAGGTGCGTTCTCCGGCGGCGGCCAAGGAAGCGAAGTTGCTCGCAGCGCAGCAAGGTTTTCCGGCGGCCCTTGCGAGACGCCGAAGCCCAGACTGCGTTCTGCTTCCTTTCCGTCAATGATCTCCACGACCTGGTAGCGGTCGTAAAGCCCGTGCGGCACGGCCAGCGAATACAGCCACGGCCGTCCATGTGCCGGCATGGTGATACACGATTCTGGAACACTCGCACCCGGCAGGAATCCTTCCAACCGGAACGAGTCTGATCCCGTTTCTACCGAAGTGATGAAGACGATGCTGTCTTCGCCTCCCATCTGCCACGCCCATGCGCCTTCAAAGCCCGCAGCGCGGTTGAGGTCGCAGTACTGCGCGGTGCAGAGGTAAAACGAGTAGTTTGCCACAAGTGGCCTACCGTTTCCACTCACTGCACCCGTGCCGTCCACGACGATCTCGCCGTCCGTGTCTCCGTTCTTCCTGATGACGAAGCTATAGGTGCTGTCATTCAGGAACTGCTGGGTATCAACGGAGAAGGAACCGGTTCCGTTTACGCAGAAGGGATTTGGCCCCATCTTACAGTTGAACGTTACCGATCCCGTCGTCGTGCCGCTAATGATGCTTGACGCGGCGGGCCGGTACCGGCTGACGAACGGTTTCAGAACGCTCGCGCCGTTCCCGCCAAGCTGCAGGATACCGGACGGTTCGTGGTCCGACGCAGCCGCGGCGGTGGTGAGTGCAACGCCGTTCTCGCCAGCCCGGCTTTGCCAGTAGTAGTCCGCGTCGGTATTCACGTTGTACACGTACACTTTGTACGCATACCCGACGCAGTTTCGCGTTTTACCCCCGAAGGCGTCATTTGCCAAGTTAAGCATCTGACAACCCCCGAGGTAGACTTCGCCCGAGTTAGCCGGCGCAGGCTTGTAGTACGTCTTGAGAAAGCCCGCGTTCACCTCGATGGCCCAGCCATCATCGGTGGTCACAGTATCAAGGCCGCTGTAGGTCGTGACCAGCGCGGCGAAGTCGTTCTGGCGTTCCTCTCTACCCGTATTGCCTGGAGGATAGTACATCACGCAGAACGCCGTTGCCGTTCCATGTCCGGCAAGGGCGACTATCCCCGGTCCCCACTGCTGCGCCCAATCACAGGCAAGGGCGTCAACGAAGTCACCGATGGTCAGATCGTCCGCATCATGCGGTGCGCTCGGAGCATCTTCCTGTTGGTAGATGACGGGCGTCGTGTACCCGACGCCAGGTGCAATAACCTTGAGCCGTGCGTGCGTATCATCCCACGACCATTTGACTGGTTCATAGATGACGATACGGTTATCTCCAGGCGTCGTGGCAAGCTCTGTTGCCGGTGCGATCGAAGAAGCAATGAGCGCGGTGATCATGAAGAACACCACGCTCGTGATCATGCGAGTCATGGCATCCTCCCTCGTTTACCGGCTCTTCCGTACCCACTCGGGTGGGTTGAGGAACCGGCGCGCTTGCCCTATCGTCAGGTGCTCACCACGCCACGAGAACAATTGCTGTTCTCGTTGGGCGGCACCGAGCGACCTTATTGCGTCCAATCTCATCACATCGCGTTCCACTGCCAAGCTGTCCGCGATGTTGGGATAGCCTGGCGCGTTTGGCGCGAAAATGAACGCCTTGCCTGTTCGCTGGAGCATCAACAACGTCTCCAGGTCGCGCTGCAGAATGTCATCCGGCGTGGGTTTGCCAAGCGCGATGATGAACCGCTCCGGTCGTTGTGTGTCATGCCAGTACACGTTCAGACACGTTTCGTCGAGAACGAGAACGCTATCGAAGTGCGGCGCGCCGTTCGCGCGAAGCGTGTCTGTTACAGAACGGCGGATCTGCGCGAACGTTGGCGATCCATGTTCGTGCTGGCGCTGCAGCATTTGCGGGATGAGCCAGCTCCAGTACGACGATTCGCCGCGAGCGGGCGGCTCGGGTGTGACTGACTTGGGAATGACCCGAATCCTTCCCGTCGATGTCACAAGATACACCCCATCATCACCGGCTTCAAAGTTGATCACCGTCACCTTGCCGATACCGGGCAAAAACGCCCAGCTCTGTGGCGGGATGTTCATGGGTGGTTCGTCTCCCAGACACGAAGTCGGGGAGATCGTAAGACAGCATCCCAAGGCGAATATCACGCCCAGGGCCAGCAAAGCAGTCCTTTTCACGATGACCCTCCCTTTCTGGTTCCCTGGGGTGGCGTGACACCTCAGGTGTTGACAGTCTGAAGACGTTCCGACGATAACGCAAAATCCGCGCATCACGGAGCGCCTCCTTTCCTTTGATCCTATTCAATTGTCAGAGGACGATCCGATATCGTCCATTATCCTGTGCTTCAGTGCGCTGTTGCGGAGCAAGGCTTGTTCCGTTTACTCTGCATCAGCGACCTGCCGCCCAGTTTGCTTCATCACACAACGTTCCCACTGCGGAAGCATTCGCTTTCCTTCAAGAACCCTTCATCCTAATCCTTGTGTACAGTCCGTCAAGCTCGAGAAGGGCGAGAAAATCGTTTTTTGGCTAAGATGAGAGAAATTCTCTGTGCATCGTTCTATGAAGAACGCACGGATACACTTCACACAGTAGGTATGACACCGGCTGCCAGCTCTGTCAACAAAAAACCCTGCCACAAGCAGAGCAAACAGAAAAAAAGGGAGGGGACGGATCATGTGTCGCGTCATGCGACGATCCATCCCCCAAGGTTCAAGCATCCATGCGTCAATTGGGGTAGACCTAGGGCCAGTTGACGATGCCGCCCCAGGTGAGGATGTCGTTGAGCCACTCCCAGAGATCAGCGACCGTGATCGCCCCCGCCGGCGTTACCGCCAGCACGAGGCCGAGAAGTGTCAAAGAAAACCGCTTCATCATATCCTCGTCCTCACTTGTTTGCTGTGCCCGACGCAGACATCGTGTGTCTCACGAGCTCGCCAGGAACTCCGTGGGTTCGATACCATACGTATCGCTTGACCCCACCTCCAAGTCGAGGAAATTGCGCGACGTACCGGCATGAGCCGCTCGTGAGCGCCTGGCTGACCCGGAACGTATTGCCGCCCGGGAACAACCGAAGCGCTTGACCACCAAGCCACACCTGCTTCGCTAAGTACCAAGTTGCTTGAACGGTAGTCCCGACCATCACGTCAATCGCAACGGCGGGGAGCGTATCGCCCTTGTTTGTCACGATCGCGATGGTGAGATCAGCCGGCCAAGAAACCCAGTCGGCTTTTCCTCGTTCTCGCGTGATCGTTCCAAACGCGAGCTGGCGATCGCCCTGGTTCATGGCCGCATCGCGGATCACCGCATTTGGCGGTTGCATGGTGACCATAAAGGAGATCTGGTCCAACCACGCCTTCCGCGGATCTCCCCGGTGGAGCTGTTGTTGGCCGAATCCCACTTCCGTCAGTGGAATGCGATCACCGACTTCGTTGCATGTCACGGTGAACGTTCCGCCGTCGTGGGAAGCGAGCCGGAGTTCCGTCGATGCCCACCCGGGGAACCATTTTGCTCTTGCCTCTGCTGGAACCGCGACAAGAAGCACAAGGGTAGCCGATACGAGCAACGAACGATGCAGCATTGTTTCCTCCCTTCTCGCACGAAGCCCATGCGACTTCCTGTTGTACTTCGTCGGACTTTCCGACACCGGAAGCCACCCTGCCAAACAGAGCGCTTTCCGATGCCGGAACTGACGCATGTTGTGAAAGGACTCGAATATCGTGTACAAATCCTCCCTCCCCACTACTTACGTACTACTCCTTCTGTATAATCTGTCAAGCACATGGACATAACCCCGCCAGATTCTCGCGAATGCGCTTCTTCTTGTGTGTGTAGCAAAGTCTTCTGACAGCTTTTCGTCTCCAAGGCAAGGCGTCTGCGAAAATTAGTGCGGGTAAAAGTCAAGAACCCCCGCCGTGTTGTGCAAACCGCGGCAGGGGCCCCATGATAAGGATCGCTGAGCCGGTGCGAGCGCACTGGCTCTCTACGCCACGCTATCGATAGAGTGCCTTGATTCCTCCCCAGGTTTTCGGCTCAACCGGATCCGGTGGCGGACAGAACGGACCGCCGTCGCCGCCGTTCACGGAACAGACCGCGTCGCTCACGTTAAGCTCGTCGACAACGTTGTTGCAGTCGAGCGCGAGTGCCTGTGTGAGACGGAAGCACCCAGGCGTGGCGGCACAACTTGTGTCATCAAGCAGCAACTGGAGCGCAGCGCCGTCCGTGCAGGATGTCAGACACTTGCTGTTCGCCCACGCCACGTGGTAGTGTCCCGGTTCGTCCGTCACGACGATGGGAACGATCAGGCCTCGGTTGAGATACGTGCAGGTCGTGCTCGTTCTGTACGACACAGCGGCGACCGTGAAGCAATCCATCTGGTTGCCCTCCGGGCTCCAGACGAGATTAACCTCCGCCCCCTTGAACTCGCTGATGTTCGTGAAGCGAACATAGAGAGCTGGGGTTTCGACGCCCGCAATGTCAGTGACCTGCGATGTTGCGCTCCACGAGAGCAGCGCCTTGCCGCCGACGTTCTTGCCGGCCAGAGCGCCGCTTGGGATCATGCATGAAAGGAGCAGGGGGATCGCCATCGCGCTCATCATCCGTCGAATCATCGGATTCTCCTTTCTGCGCGTTGGACTGGGCGGGGGAACCTAGTACTCTGGGAACCGTCCGCGCCTGATACACACTGGCTGCGGACGTCTTCACTGTAGTCCTGTCTCTCACGCTGTCAAGCCCCCACACCAATGCTCACGAATGTGCTCTACAAGTGCGCTGTGGCAAAGTCTTCTGACAGCTTTTCGTCTCCAAGGCAAAGCGTCTGTGCGTAAAGTCAAGAACCCCCGCCGTGTTGTACAACCACGACGGGGGTCCCAAAAGAGCGGTGACAAAACCTAGGTGTGCCCAGATGCCCCGCCCGGCTGTCAAGGGGGGAGGGGCGGTAGGGTCGCTCTTACCCGAACGGACTGATGCCAACCAGGCCGCTGGTCAGCCAGTTCCGGGAGTACTGCAGGCGGGCAGCGACGATGTCGTACCCGCCGTCGCGTTGACCTCCGAGAGAACAGAACATCCTCGCGAAGGTTCGGAACAACACAGCGAGCATCGTGCTCATCACCTCCTTCCCGTTTGTTGCGTCATGTGCTTGGCTCGTAGAAACGGGGATCCCAAAGCTTCCAGAGATCAGAACCTATGGGAGGGTGCTCTGGTAGTTCGCCAGACCCAGAAGCATCCATGGGTTCTTCTCGTTGCACTTGTCGCGGGTCAATTGATTCAGGGACGAACATCGTCCTGATTCTCAACACCTTCTTCACCTCCTTCGCAACCAGACCATGCCAGCTCTCGTGGTGTCTCGCGCGATCACGTCAGGAAACCGTGCGTAGGCGATTGCGTGGCGTTGGACGCGATCTGCCAGTTCGTCTGAAGAGACTGGTTCTCGCGGCAGGGCAGCCAAGTTCTCCGGCAGCATCAGCAGAACCAGAACGCTGTCGAGCCGGACGCGGTACTGCTGGCGTACACCGCTCCAGCGCCGTTCCTGATCGAGCGTCATGATACTGTCGTGGTTGGCCGAGATTTCCCACCATCGCCAATCCCAGAATTCGCTCTTGATGTTCTGCGTTTGCTGGAAAAGTACGACGACGGCCGAGTCGGGGCCGCACGGTGCCGTGCCGCGAATGGTGTCGTCCGTTGCAACATCGAACCCCGCAGTGTCGATCTGTACTGTGTATCTGGTGCAGATGATAGAATCGTCCGGCGGGTTCGTAACACGGTCTTTGCCGCAACTTGAGACGGCAACAGCCAGCGCGAGAACCAACATCACTCTTTTCATAGAGCGCCCTCCTTCGTATTGCAGGCGAACCGTCACTTGTCGTGACGCACAATTTTGATCCCTCGCACGCTCCGCACGTTCCACCCTCCGGCAGGAACATGGTAGCGAGGGAACGAAGCCGATGAGTATGAGTGTGTCGTGCCACGGACAGGCAGGACGAGATGCGTGCGTTCTCTTCATCTCAT
>CAYINT010000007.1:12377-18016 GCA_964364875.1 uncultured Gammaproteobacteria bacterium
TCACTCCATGTCCGGCGGCGCGACCTCGACGGTGATCCCGGTCCTGACCCTGATGTGCACCACCGCAGTGTTCTTGTCACGGAGAGGTTTCACATACATGCCATGGACGGCCGTCTGAGCGAGTTTGATGAAATACCGCTCTGCGTCCGCCGGATTTGCGTGGTGCAGCTTGGTTTTGACAACCTCGCCATCCTCGGCGAGTGTCACCTTCAACCAAACCTCGACGGACTGCTCCGAGTGTTGCTCCGAGCTCCATGCCGAGCCACTGATCGGCATCGCACCCATGACGGAACCCGCATACGCCGCCGTGCCACAAAGACAACTCACGGCCAACAACGCGACGCACAACAGAGTTCCAAGCTGAACTTTTTGCATCGGATCCTCCTCGTCCCGACGCTCTTGTGAAAGAGCGCCTCGTTCCTGTTCACCGGCGAGAAAGATGAGGAACGCCCAGCCGCCCGACTGTTGATCGAGTACGCGCAGTTCGCGAGCGCCGTGCACGTGCAGCCGGATAAGCCGGAGCGTTCCTCACAGTCGGTTTCGTGTCGCTGACGCAACCGGTGGCACTTGCCATTCGGCCGCATCTCCACGATACTGCCAGTATGCGGTCTGGCATTCTTATCGTCAAGAAACCAAAACGCGTTGTGACGATAGCCAAAAAGCCACTGGAAGATTTGGTCCAAGGCCCTGTATGAGGTGGATGTTGTTTTAGGACGTCAGTTCTTGCTCGGTCACAAGGTGTTTATTGAGAAGCACCGACCGAAGCTTCACAAATTGCGCACGCAGGAGGAGGTGTTCCTGCTCCGTTGTTCTGCTGACGACAAGAAATCCGTCCACGGAGGTCTGGAGTTGGTGAAACTTTTGGTCAATCTCATGGCGAAAATCATCAAACTGCGGCTTGGTTTCCTCACGAATAACCTGCCTGAGAATCTCGATATCTTGTTTGGTGAAGCTCATAACAATGAAATTAGTGGTTCTTCACCCGTCAGATATATCCTACGCCAATTTTGTTCGTTGTCAAGATTCACTCTATTGTGCAGACCGTTCCTCACTATGTTGGTGTATACTTTCTTCATGCAGCAACACTCCGGCATTCTCATTGTGAATAAACCAACGGGCATGACACGCCGTATCGGAGTTTGGAGTACTGGTTGCTGACATCAAATTTGCACGCATAGCTCTCCTTGTGTATAATGTGCCTAGCCGTGCATCGGGTATGGCCGCTGATGCCCGACGGCACACGCTGATCAAATAATCCAATAAATATGGGACGTAAAGGACAACCACATGAGGAACAACCGGAGTATTCGCTCGAAAGGTCTAGAGAGGCAGAGGACGCTCTCAAGGTCTCAAGAGATGTGGTGGAACGGGAGTATGAACGATCGGGTCACCGATTCGACCCTGACCGTTATGTTGCACGTTCTTCTGCCGAACAGTCGGTGGGTCGTGTGAAATACGCCCTGCAGTGTCTTGGAGATGCGCTCGGGGTATCGAATCTCTCGCAAGCATGGAAGGGATTCGATGAAGCCAACCATCGGCTGGAGGAGATGAAGGCAGCCGGGGAAGATGAGGCGCGCGCATTGAACGAGGAATACGAAAAACTGAAAAAGGAAGCAGGACGGTCGTTGGAAGAGTCGTTACGGAAGCTCGCTGATTTCGAACAAGAAAAGCTTCAAATACGAGGTTCGGCAGATACACCGCAAGAAACATCAGAAGACACGACAGTCAACTAGAGACCGGAGAAGTACCGTTGTTCGAGGAGAAGCCACCTTAGAACTTTTTGTTCTCATCCTGGTCACGCAGTCAGTGGCGTGGAAGACCGGATAGTTTTGTCGTTGAGGGTTGTTTCCCTTTTTCTACTCTATGAACTCCATACTGCAATATTGTATGTGTTTCGGCATCCTCATCGTCAACCCACGCACCATTCGCTTAGCGCGAAGGTGCGGGGCGTCGTCCCCACAACAAAGAGAGTTCAGAACAGTTTTTCTCAGAGGGGACTCCGCAAACCAGAAAGTATGAATCCATGATGTCCATGCAACAACAATCTGGCATCCTCGTTGTGAATAAACCAACGGGCATGACGTCCCATGATGTCGTTGATGTTGTTCGCCGGATTACTGGCGAAAGAACAGTCGGCCATGCGGGCACGCTCGACCCTTTGGCATCCGGCGTGCTCATCGTCGGTGTCGGGCGCGAAGCGACAAAAGTTCTCGGTTCCGTTTCTATAGACATCACACTATGAAATCGCACTAACAGTATCAGAATACCCTTGTTTTACTGGGTTTCTGAGGTGGTCATAGTATTATTTCATAGTGTGCGCTCTTTAAGGATACGAACAAAGTGTATCGGGCGACAGTCCAGCTCGGCGCGACAAGCGATACGTATGATGCAGAAGGACGCAATCAGCGAGAACGAAGACGTTGTTCCGCCGAAGAAGATTGAGGTGCAATCGGCACTCCGAAAGTTCGCCGGAATATTCCAGCAGACGCCTTCTGCTTTTTCCGCAATCAAGGTTGGTGGCATCAAGGCGTATGACCGTGCAAGAAAGGGAGAGCTGGTCGTTCTCGAACCAAGAACCGTCACGATCCATTCCATTGATCTGCGAAAATATGCGCGGCCGATAGTTGAGTTTGATGTGACGTGTTCTTCCGGGCACATACATTCGTTCCCTTGCGCATGATCTTGGGGAGGAACTCGAATCGGCTGTCGCCAAACACCGTGTACGCTCGCTCAACGATTTTCTTCGTTGCCGGTCCGGAGAGCCGACTGTGTGCCAGAGCAGTGTCGGCTAAGCGCGCAATATCATCGGTGGTATAGATTGTTTTGCATCGATGACGCTTCTTCGTTAGAAGCCACGATCACGTGATACTTCTTTTTCTTTTGAATGAGCCTCGTCAGTTGGGCTCTTGAGAATCCGGTCATCTGGCGAATGTAGGTCTTCACTGCGGACTCATCATACTTACGGAGTCTTGGATACTGGAATCGATCGAGTATGGTAGCAATCCACTCGTACTGCTCTTTCTGGGAAGAAGCCTGAAACTCGATGCCTCGGGCAAACTTTCCAAACGCCCTCAGCTGTGCGATGCTCGATACGGTGTCGTCGTTCATAGTGATGGTCATATATCGCCATGATACGACCTGCCCGGAGAGGAGCCCATACGGCTCCTTTTTCCGTCGGAATGACGGGGGCGCTTCACTGCCTTTTTCCGTCGGAAAAAAATGGTCTCGCGGTATTTCTTTTTTTGTGCTTTAATAAAGATATCTGTTATAGAGAAGTTATCCACAGGTGGCCCTGTTTTCCAAAATTTTCCATCTTTTCAAAGAAAGAATGAAAAAGGTGACAATAATAAATATGCGTACGATACATATGAATACATAATTTTCTTTGAAGTCGGTTGATATGGATAAACAGCCGGCAGCTTTATTCAAGACACTATGAAACCCACACAATATTATTTCACAAAAAAATGTCAACAAAATTCATTAAATTAACAAGAGGAACACTATGAACACAGCCTTTAACAAGAAAAACACTATGAACACAGTACGTCGGTTCGTACAGCTGTCAGCTCTCATCCCGGGCATGGCGGTTGTCCTTGTGCTTGCCGCAATGCCGGCGAGAGCCGAGGTTTTTACCACGGTCGAGACGAATACGCTGAAGGTCCAGAAGACCGCAAGCTTCCTGAAGACCATCGTGAATCCGCAAGGTCACGTCCGTATTAACGACAACCTGCGGGTTGACGGCTACGTCTACCGCGCCGGGTCAAAAGCCTTTACCGTGGGTGATGATTTGGATGTCCACGGAACGCTTTCACGAAGCAAGGGTGCATTGAAGATTGCGGACAGTATTGAACAGACCGGCGGTGGCACCGTGGCCCTAAGCGGCAATCTCACTGTTGGCAGCGCGACACTCTTCTCGGTCAGCGCAAGCAGCGGTCTCATTACCACGGCTTCCGTCGACGGAACCTCGATCGCCGATGGCGCAGTCGCTTCAGCAGATATCGCAACCGACACCATTGTCGCCGGTGATATTGCTACCGGTGCTGTTGCAACGGCCGAAATTCTCGATGCAACGATTGTGAATGGAGACCTTGCCGCGGACACCGTAGACTTTAGCGGGTTCAGTGATGCTGCAACGCTTGATGCTGCAACAACCATTACCCACGCGCCAAACGCAAACTCCGACGTCAACTCACTCACGCTGAGCTTCAACAACACCGGCGACACCACGGCAGGAACAGACCAGATCATGGTCATTTCCAACGCGCTGTCATCGCAAACCACCGGCGATATCACCACGGATGCACTGCTTGTGCTTGACCAGGCGGACACCATTGCAACCGGCACAACAGCTGTTGCCGACGGCCTGCTTATCACAAACTCCGGCGGTTCCACCTTCACGGATGCCATGCAGATCGGTACCGGCACGCAAGTAATTGCCAATGCCATTAACATTGGCACGACCGGCGTCACGACCGATATTCTGCTCCAAAACGGTGAGTCCATTTCCAACGACACGGACGCGCAAATCTCCTTCGGAACCGCAACGACACTCACTGCAAGCGGTGCCTTGACGCTCCTTTCTGGTGGAGCAACGGCAATGACGCTCGGCGGAAGCTCTGTCACCGCGTTGACCGTCACCACGGACAGCACGGGTGATGCAGAAGTCGTGCTTCCGACTGGTGCTGTCTCCACGGGTGAAATCCTCGACGCCACCATTCTGACCGGAGATGTTGCTACGGACACACTTGTTGCCGGGAACATCGCCGCAGGTGCAGTCGGTACTTCTGAAATCCTCGACGCCACGATTGCCGATGCTGACACCAATGCTGCCCTCACGGGAGCCGCACTTGCCGCCGACACCCTTGTTGCCGGTGACATTGCCACTGGCGCGGTCGGCACCTTAGAGCTCACGGACAATGAAGTGGCCTCAGCTGACATTCTCCTTGACACCATTGCCGCCGTGGACATCGCCGCAGGCGGAGTCGCGAGCTCTGAGATCCTCGATGACTCTGTTGCCTCTGCCGACATCCTCCTGGACACCATTGCTGCCGTGGACATCGCCACCGGTGCAGTGACGACCACAGAAATCCTCGACGCCACGATTGCCGACGCCGATACCAATGGCGCTCTCACGGGAGCAGCCCTTGCCGCTGACACGCTCGTTGCTGGTGACATCGCCACCGGTGCAGTGACGACCACAGAAATCCTTGATGGCACGATTGCCGACGCCGATACCAATGGCGCTCTCACGGGAGCAGCCATTGCCGCTGACACCCTTACAGCAGCAGATCTTGCAACAGATTCTGTTGGTACTGCTGAGATTGTTGACAGTATATTTACTACCGCAGATATTGCCGCTGACACCCTTCTTGCTGGTGACATCGCTACTGGTGCGGTCGGCACCTTAGAGCTCACGGATAATGAAGTTGCCTCCGGCGACATCCTTCTTGACACCATTGCCGCCGTGGACATCGCCGCAGGCGGAGTCGCGAGCTCTGAGATCCTCGATGACTCTGTCGCCTCTGCCGACATCCTCCTGGACACCATTGCCGCCGTGGACATTGCGGTAGGCGGAGTTGCTAGCTCTGAGATCCTCGATGACTCTGTCGCCTCTGCCGACATCCTCCTGGACACCA
>CAYINT010000007.1:18116-18423 GCA_964364875.1 uncultured Gammaproteobacteria bacterium
TTGCCGCTGTGGACATTGCCGCTGATGGCGTTGGTAGCTCAGAAATTGCGACCGATGCGGTTGGTACCGCAGAAATTGCGAGCGACGCAGTCACCAGTGCTGAAATTTTAACAGACGCTGTTGCTGCAGCTGAAATCGTGGCTGGTGCTGTGGATAGCGCCGAAATCCTTGACGGTGCCATCGTCGCGGCGGACATCGCCACTAGTGGAGTTGCTACCGCTGAAATCCTTGATGGCACGATTGCCGACGCTGACACCAACGGCGCCCTTACCGGAGCCGCCCTTGCCGCCGACACCCTTGTTGCCGG
>CAYINT010000007.1:18523-20881 GCA_964364875.1 uncultured Gammaproteobacteria bacterium
ACACCAACGGCGCCCTTACCGGAGCCGCCCTTGCCGCCGACACCCTTGTTGCCGGCGACATCGCCACTGGTGCAGTCGGTACCCTAGAGCTTACGGATAATGAAGTTGCCTCAGGCGACATCCTTCTTGACACCATTGCCGCAGTGGACATTGCTGCAGGCGGAGTCGCAACCTCCGAAATCCTTGATGGCACGATTGCCGACGCTGACACCAACGGCGCCCTTACCGGAGCCGCCCTTGCCGCCGACACCCTTGTTGCCGGTGACATCGCCACTAGCGCAGTCACTACTACTGAAATCCTTGATGGCACGATTGCCGACGCTGACACCAACGGCGCCCTTACCGGAGCCGCCCTTGCCGCCGACACCCTTGTTGCCGGTGACATCGCCACTAGCGCAGTTGGTACACTTGAAATCGCTGACGGTGTGGTTGCCGCTGGTGACATTGCTGATGTGGTGAGAACAATCAACTTCCCGCTCTACTCATTCATTGAATGTGACACCAACGCTGGTGCGATCATTGGCTTTGACACCACAGCAGACGCATTGCCAGACTTTGTAAACTCGGCAACAGATGGTACCGGATTTGTGCTGCGGTTTGATGACACCGCCGCAACAGAAGATCAAGGTACGGAGGTCTGTAACAACTTCACTGTTCCCGCTGATTATGCTTCCGTCGGTGAGTTCCGCATCAGGGCAGTGAAAGATGCCCATGCCGGTGCCACAGAAATTCTGACCACGGCGGTATCCATCAATGGCGCTGCTTTAGGGGTAACCGGCACGACGGCCACGACCAGCGCATCGGCGAGCACAACGTATACGACCACGCCAACTGCTACCTATGCCGCGAATGACAGCGCCAGCTTCTATCTCGCTATCACTTCCGGCACGACCATGGATGATATTGTGGACATTGCAAGCGTTGAGTTTGCCTACACAGCTACGCAATAGTTCGTCCTCCGCTCGAACGACAGTAAGAATGTGAAAAAAATCCAGGTACTTCGGATCGGTATCTTCGTAGCCGCAATCGGCCTAATCACAGCAGGTGCCATTGCGGGCTTACAATGGAAAGAGCAGCATGACTTCATCAAGGATTCAGCGCTCTACGAAGATACAACGCATGGCTTTACCCTGCGGTATCCGAATACCTGGGTTTTGCTGTCTGAAAAGGATTTAGCGTATCGTAATGAGCAGTTTGTGTTCGGGGTGAATATTACTTCGGAACCGAGTACAGCAGTTGGGGTGATTGTCAAAGACAGAGCCAATCAGGAGAGTCTTGATGCTACGTCCATTATGGACAGTATCGAGAAGAAGTTGTCTGCAACCTACACGGACTTCAAAAAAATTTCATCAAAAAAAGTGCGCCATGACGCCTATCAGGAATTTGATATTGAGTATACGTACAAGCGGTCTGAGAAGGTGCTTGTCCATCAACGGCAGCGCATTTTTATCACCACAGCAAAAATCTTTATTATCTCTGGTTCCGCCTTGGTAGTGGATTATTCTCACCGACAGAAGGATATTCGCCATATACTGAAGTCATTTCAGCTCGCAGAGAAGTAAAAGCCACCCGCCTCCTTGCTCCGCAGTACTCATCCATGCTACGCTGGAAGCGTTTCGTGGAAACATTAATTTTTACCGGACCCCCATGTCAACGAAATATGTGTCTTATGTCATCGGCGCGGTGATCCTTATCGCTGTGGTTATCGGAGCAGCGACGCTCATTCGTTCTACTCAGTCTGCTGTCACCAGTGTGTTTCAACCGAATGCAGACGCATGGTATTCCGTATTTTTAAAGAATGACCAAGTGTACTTTGGGAAGATTGGCAAAATGGACGGACAGTACATGCAACTGACAAAGGTGTATTATCTAAGCAATGCGCAGAAGCCGCAACCGTTAGAAGGAGAACAGAACAAGGACAAAGCTGCTCCGCCAAAATTCACCCTCATCAAACTTGGTCGTGAACTGCATGATCCGATTGATGAGATGCTGATTCGACACGATGCGGTAGCGTTTATTGAGCAACTGCAAGACGATTCTCGGATTATTCAAGCCATTCAAAAGGCCAAAAACGAGTCAGTGCAAAAGTAATCGTACCGCCCCAGCTCCAACAAGAGAGCTCCCCGCCTGTGAATCCCCACACCAAAACGCCACGGGCGCCACAGTTGGGATATGGGAGACACCAACACCACGCGTTTTGTTGTTTATTTTGTGGGGGTACACCCCTCACTCTGTGGCCCTACGTGGTGTCCCATGATCTCAGGGAGCGCTTCACCCCGCACCATGAATATATCGAACCGCGAAGCGTTACCGTTACCTTTCTGGCGCTTTTCCACCCAAAATATCAGGCCACCGTGC
>CAYINT010000008.1:0-20812 GCA_964364875.1 uncultured Gammaproteobacteria bacterium
CTGCTGGCTGCTTTGGCTGGCTGTTGCTGCCGCGCTGAGCCGCCGGAACGAAGCGACTGCTTTTGGCGATTATTGTAGCCTGCCGCTTGCTGTTGTTGCGCTGGCGTCAGTCGGGAGGAAGGAAGTGAAGATTTCGGAGAACGCCCTCCGGATTGGAGGTGTTGCTCAAACTGTTTTTGCCGCTGTTCAAAAGGAGCAAAAGCCGCTTCACGCTGTCGTTCACGCGCGGCATTAACAGCACTCCACCGCCGGTAGTGTTCCTGCCAAACCGGATTTTCTTCACTTGGAGATGAATCATTTGCCATAATGGAACTGAACTATTGCCAGTCGGCAGCATCCACTTTCCACACGCCGTCAGATTTTTTCATTGTCATGCGGAGTGATTGCTGGTAGCTTCTTGCGTTGTTTGTGGTACCGATCGCCTCGCGGCGCAGCGTTTGCACGAGAAAGACCGCTGTTCCTTGCGATTCCCGAAAAGCTTCAGTCTGCACGGCTGCTGCTTTTGTCGTGATGCCGTAATACACGACCGTATCACGATTTTTACTCCGCTCGCTGGCCACAAAGGAGCGGGTTGTATCGGCAAAATCATCTGTCATAAAGACGAGAAGATTTTCGAGATTGGCAAAATTTGTCTGGTTGGAATAGCTTCCGTAGCGCTCGGTAAACGAAAGCGCAAGTTGGCGCAGTTCCCGCTCTGTCGTTGACCGAACAAGCTGCGCAGCATTGGTAAGAGAAGCGTTTGTCTTATTGACAGGCGATATATTTGTTTGGACAATGCCGGGGACAGTATCAACGCCGTTTGTATTTTCGTTACTTTCGGTCTTTTTCTTGCAGCCAAAAGCGCTCAAGGCTAAAACTGCTGCGAGACTCAGTGGAAGAAGCAGGACTTTTGTGTTATGGATGCGTTTCATGGAGCCAGGGCTTTATCATCAAGGCTTGCGGCGCGGCGCATGGCAGGCGTCTGCGCTTGTAATTCGTCCTCCGGAAAATATGGCGCAGTGCGTAGTCCGGATTCGTCGGCAAGTGTCGCGTCAAACTCTTTTTTTGAAGCTTCGATTTCGAGAATCTGGCGCGGATCCGAAGTAATCAGCTGATCTTCCGTGTAACTTGCAACGACGCGGATTGCAGCGTGTTTTGCGCCGGCGAAGAAAATGCCGTCGCCGACCGCGCAGTCAAGCAGCAGGATTTTCTCGCCTTCGGTGAGGAGAAACGTTTTGGCTAAAATATCGATTGCGGCCGGAGATTGTTTCAGCAGCAGCTGCATGGACGAGTTGGTGACAATTGCCTGGCCGTATGGAGAACGGAGAAAATCATTGACGTCCTGCGTAATGGTCGTGACGCCCAAGTAGTATTTTCGGCACCGTTTGACAAGCGCGTAGATGAACTTTGCCGAATCTTCGTACTGCATGAGCCACCACGCCTCATCAATGACGAGGATTCTTTTTTTGAGTTGGGAACGCACGACGCTCCAGATGTACGAAATGATGGAAGAAATTGCTATGGGCCGGAGTTCGTCTTCCAAGTCGCGGACTGAAAACACCACAAGCTGATTGTCCATGCTGATGTTTGTCGGGCTGTTAAACAGGCCGGCGTACGTGCCTTCGGTATATTTCTTTAAACGAACGACAAGCTGATCTCCGCCTTGCATGCCAGAAAGCACATCCTCCAAATCTTTCATGAGCGGCGACTCGACTTGCGACAAATCGCTGTCCGGCGTAATGTCTTTCTTTGCATATGTCTCGATGAGCGCGCGGTCAAGAATCGAGTCCTCTTCATGCGTCAGATCGCCGAGCATCAATCGCAACAACCCCTTTAGTGTAATGATCGCGGAACGAATGATGTCGGCAGGTTTTTCGTCTTCGCTGACCTTGCGGGGTAAATCAAACGGATTGATCTTATTGTCCGAGTTCAGCGAGATGTTAATATAGCTGCCGCCGACTGCGTCAGAAAGGTATTGGTATTCGCGTTCCGGGTCAAGAATGATGACGTCCGTGCCGAGCATTAAGGAACGGAGCACCTCCAGCTTCACGGCATAGCTTTTTCCCGCTCCTGACGTTGCAAAAGCGCACGTATTCGCGTTTTGCAAACTGAACCGGTCAAACAGGATCAAGCTGTTGTTATGCCGGTTGATGCCGTAGAGAATCCCGTTGTCGCTGGTGAGTTCGGAGGAAATAAACGGGAACGACGATGCGCACGGCGAAGAATTCATGTTAAACGCAATGCCAAGCTCGTCGATGGCAAGCGGCAGTGTGGACGTAAAACCTTGTTCCGCTTGGAAAAGAACTCGTTTCGTGTACACGAGTTTTTGGCCAAATAAAGACTCGACGCGTTCGCTGATGACTTCCAGCTTCTCCAGCGAATCAGCGTACAACGTGACATACAGCGCATACTGGAAGAATTTTTCCATGGTTTGCGTCAAGTCATCCCGAAGCTTTTCAATGTCCTGCAGCGCTGTTTCGCGCATGGGGTCTCGCGGCGCTCCCTTTTGGCTGTCGGACCGCAGTTGGGCTTCGAGTGTTCCGACTTTGTTTTTCAACTGTTTCAAGATCACCTGCGTGTCCATCGGGTAGAAGTACATGGCAATGTCCAGCGCAACGTCGAGATTGATGATGGGAGCAAACCATCCAACACTGATGTACCGCGGATAGGCAACAACAAAGATGGTGCGCAAAAATTTGCCGCCGAGCTCAAGATAATTCGAGTTGATCCGAAGCGCCGCCGGAGCGATAAGATCGCGAATGGCAACAACGCCGGAGCGGTACACGCGTTCTGCTTCAAGAAGCTGCCGCCCCTCAGCAACCGACTGTTGTTCCAATATGCCGCGCTGTTCTTTTGACAATGCGGGCGGCGTTACGCGTTCCCGCGCTTCTGCCGTTTCGGCGTTGGTTTTGGAAAGATTAATCTTGGCCACGGGAACAAATTAAAAATAGGAAATCAGAAAGCAGAAAAGAGGGTGTGTTTATTTCTGCTTTCTGATTTTTACTTTCTGCTTTCATTATACGATATTCAATTGTTTCGTTTCTGCCAGCGGTTGTTGGTCATACGTTTGCGGGTTGTACGTGTTGTAATACAGCTCAATAAGGCCCTGCGTGTCGAGCACAACGGATTTTAACCCGGCAACGCTGGAAAGGCCGTCAATGACATAATCAACGCGCTTGAAGAGTTCCCGCTTGTAGGTTTCAAACTGTTCTTGCTGGAGATGGATCGCCGCGGACGGCGCAACGACTTCTTTCAGTTTGGCAACAAAGCTTGTGTTTTTGCGTTCTAGCGGTGAGAAGGGAACAATCGCGTAGAAGCGTTTGCTCATGAGATCGGCAAGCTCCACGAGCTCCGCAATGTATTGGCGGTATGAGGATGTTTGGAGTTTTAACAGCTCATTTTGCTGCTGCTTTTCGATGGTTTTTAACCGTTCCAGGTAGTCGTCAATGTCAAACTTGCGGGATTGAATGACGATTTGCAAAGGAAAATCCATGGCATTGAGAAATTGCGTGTAACTCTGGATCACGGCGGTTTGTTCTTCTTCCGATTTTAAATCAAAGTTAATGCTAGAAACGAGAAGCACCGATCGCAGGCTGCCGTTTTTTAAGACCACAACATCCTCGCGTATTTCTTGTATGTCAAGATACCGTTGCGTCGAAGGTTTTTTTCCGGATTTTTGCTGCGCGTGCTGTGCTTTTGCCATTAGGAACAAATCAAAAATAGGAAATCAGAAATATCCCTTTTGATTTTTGTCCCGCGGAGCGGGATCCGGCTCTGCTGGAACTTTTGCTTTGAAGTTCGTCATTCGCACTTTGCCTTTCTTTCATTTCTGCTTTTTGCTTTCTGCTTTCCCTGCTTCCTACTCCTCCTGCTTATACACTCCTCCAGTATCAACGACCAGCGACAATTCCGCAAGGCGCGATGCGGTGAGTGTTGGTTTGCGCTGCATATCCTGTTTGGGCAATGCTGCAACGCGCGGCAACTGAAGCTCATTGGCAGTGACGTCGCGATGCCACACCCGCAGTTGCGGCCGACGGATCATCTGTATGAGATTCATAAGAAAGTAGTGAAACGGCCTCCCGTTGACGCGAATAAACGCAAAGGCGATGGTCGCGAGAACGATGATCGCCGCTTCAACGATAAACAAACCGACGTCGGCCAAACGGAAACATGCAAACAACGCGCCTGCCGCGGCAATGAGAATGATAAACTGCCTGACCGACAACGGCCCGAAAATTTTATCCTCGACGTCAATAAATTGCGGAACGAGAAATTGCATGATGGATGTAGGTAAGAAGTAAGAAGTGATGAATTTTTTACTTGCTACTTTTTCCTTCTTTCTTTTTCCTCAAACGTGAAATGTTACAAGCGCATCTGACGGTTGAGGTCGGCAATTGTGGAAAATTCCTCCAAGGAAAGCGCTTGGACTCCCTGCTGTTCCCGGCCGGCAATAACTTGCTCGACGGTTTTGCCGGAGATCATGCTGTCCCGTCCGATCCCAAGATACAACTGATACACTTCGCTGTTTCTCCAGGAAGCAATTCCCTCGGAGCGTTTCAGAAATGATTCTTCTGTCAGCAGGGCGATTTTTTGCAGCACTTTTTGCGCAGCGTCTGCAGATGAACCCAGTTTGCGGAATTCCTGCAGCGTTAATGCTCCAAGCTCGTCGGTCATGTCCATTGGGCGCGCCGGATGGCGGATATCCTCAAGGAAGGGACGATCCGGGTTGGGAATCGCTTGCAAACGGCGGACGATCATCGGCCGTTTCGCTGTTTCTTGCGTTGTCGGTTCTGTCTGCGCAGTCGGAAGATCCGGCTTTGCGGGCATTGGCGCAGGTGCAACGATCGGCTGCACGGATTCCTGCGGAGAGACAGACATTGGACTCTGCTCAGCCATTGCTGGTTGTTGCTCTGTTTGCAGAACCGCGTCTTTCGACGGTTCGCTTTGTTTCGGAATGTCGGGATGGGACAAAAGCCGCAAGTCCTGAAGCAGCGCGGCCTGGCTGTCGGCTTCTGCGGCAATTTGTTCGGCAATGCGCGCGTCATATTGCATGCCGCCGATTTTTACTGACCGCTGCAGCATCTCCTGAAGCTCTGTTTTGGAACGGACATTATGCAGGCGCGAAGCTATCATCGTGCGCAAACGGCGTTCCAGCGCCGGCGCGGCAAACGTCAAGTGGAATTTTGCGATGAGAGCATCGGTGATGGTGTTTACTTCCTGCTCAAACGCGACGGGCGCGGTATAGGTTGCCAGGCGTTTTCTGTGCTGTCCGACTTCTTCCTCATCTTCCGCGCTCATGAAGTAATCGGATTTGCGTCCGCGTTCCAGCTGCTGCAAGGCGATGCCTGGCAGAGATTGCGCCTCGTGTATTGCTAGCGGGACGGGAGCGGACGAGCGAATCGGAAAAGCAGCAGGAATATGAGCAGGCTGAACTTGGGGCGGCCGAACCTGTGGTACGGCAGCCTGGCGCTCGTTGACTGTTGTTGGTTGTTTGTTTTGTGTTGACTCAGCAGCAACAGGAAGGTTTGCCGGAGGAGCCGGGCGAACGTCAGTGACCTTCGCCGGAGCGACGGCAGGATTTAGAACGCGAGTCTGCTGCGCGGGGAGCGGAACCGGCATTTCCGGTGCGCGTTGTTGTTGAACTTCGCTTCTTGTTTCGGCCTGTTGCGGCACAACCGGGCTTGCGGGCGATGGAGAAACAGTTTGCCGCGCCGAAACTGGAGTAAGCGATGGTTCCCGCTTTTCTTTTTGTGGCGCAGCAGTTGCCGGTTTCGCCTTTTGCAGATACGACAACAGCGGAGAAAGCAATCCCTGCTCTAATTCTCTGATAAGAGCATGCGCTTGCTCCGCCGCCATTCCCTGTTGTTTTTCAAGCTCTCCGGAAAGCTGGTCCAACGATATATCACGGACAATGAGGCGAAGAATCAGCTCTGCGAGAACGACGTTATAACGCTCTTCAAGCGCTTCGATTGCAGCCATGCCTTCGGGAGAACTGACGACGTTTTTCACCGATATCGGCAAGGCGTGGAATTGGGCAAAAATCTGGTCGTTCATAAACTGCTAGACGTCAAGGCCGTAGTCATGGAGTTCGCTCGGCTCGGGGCTGGTGTGCCTGCTTCCCTGTTGATACGCTGGTTGTTGCAAATATACGTCCCGCATTGACTGTATCTCCTTGAAAATTGCCCGTTTCTCTTCATCGCCCCTGGCCGATTCAAGTGAATGGCGCAAAACGCGAACTTGGCGGCTCAACGGACTGATAGCGCTTGCAAGATTTTTTTCGGTACTTGTCAAGGACTTTATCGAGTCTCCAACTCTATGTAATGCCTGCTCCATTCCTTTTGTGTCTAATTCGCCACCCTGTCCAGGCATTCCACTGATTCCTTCCAATGCGCGCCGCAATTGTTGCTGCGACTGCTCGGAACTGATCACGCCAGGAGCTTCTGTTCCGACATGCCCAGGCACATGCTCAGGCGCTCGAGGACGCGCGGCTCCCTTTGCTGCCGCTGCGGCATGCAGCAGTATCGCCACTTCTTGCTCGCCCTGCGTTTTCAGTGTCAACGGTCCATTAGCGCGCCCGCCACGGTGTGCAGAAAGCATTTGGGAAAGCGCCATGGTCATTACTTCATCGTCATTCGCTTTGCTGTTAATGTTCTCGTGGACATATTGCGTTGAAAGCTGCCGGTGCGCCTCAGGAATATCTTGCCAGATCTTGCGACGGATCTCTATCGGAATGGTTTGCACTTCGCTGCGGGCTCGATATTCATGGTTGCTGGCAACGCGTTCTCCCAAAGTATGGGCGAGTTTTCCTTCGTGCTCTTCGCGTTGGTAGTCATGTTCTGACATGAAGAGCGTGCCGTCTTTATCACCCTTAAACTCGGCACCCGAAAAGAATTTCTTGGCATTGCCGCCATAGGCAAAATTTTGAATTCTTTGCTGGGTATTCCGATATTTTTTATTGCGCTGATACGCGTCTACATTGAGATATTTGTCGCGGTTTGCCTGATACTCTTGGCTTTGGTAAAAGCGGCTTGAATCGCCTCGATGCTTTTCGCGGATGACTTTGTCCGTAGCATCATACAAATCGCCTTGTTCCGACCTTTGCAGCGCAAACGAACTGGTTTTTCTGCCGGTTACGTTTGACGCCACCATATCGGTAAGAATTTCGCGCTTTGCCGCCTGCAAGTGTCCTGGCGACGTAATTTTCCCCCAACGCCGCTGAAATTCCTGCAACATTTCCTGTTGCCGTCCCGGGTCGAGCGAGCCGAAAAACTCGTTAACCGACGCATCATCCATGTTGTCAATAGCGGGGTGAGCTTTTTCGTGCTGCTCCGTATGGTACCTTGAGACGCCGACCCTGCGCTGGTTAACAACGTCAATGCTGGAAGCGTTGGCCATGGAGGAATAGACCCGGTCGGCATCCGCTGAAAGTTTTTGTTGGTACGTTGCATCCTCCTTGACACTTTTCAGCGCACCGACTCGTTCTGCCGCTGCATTTTCGGAATTTATGTTTGAATACACTTCCATGGTGTGCGCGGTGCCGTTTTGCGTGTCATGCGCGCTAAGCTTATGCCACAACTCATTGCGTTTTTCCGGCGTCAGGGTTTCCATATCTAAACTGTCTACTTCTGCCGCGCCAAGCGCCTGTTCAGCTTCTGTAAGCAAATACATGTTTTCGACAAGATCGCGGGCGCGCTGCTGTTCCTGCGCTTGTTTGTATTTTTCCTTCGCTATCGCGGCAAATTGCTGTTTTTCTTCATCATTTTCAAGGTGGACACCGGCCGCGTTTGGATCAAAATCCATTGCCGCATACGCGTCGTCCATCATGTCATCGTACATAGTCATGGACTCGCCGCGCATGCCGCGCTCAACCGCGCTGTCATTGACTTGAAGATCGCCGATATGCAAACGGTCGGCCGCAATGTCCCTGTCGCGCTGCAATTCCTCTTGCATTGACGCTTCGTACTCCTCGCGGTTGAGGTAGCGGCCTTGCTGCCGTCCAGTCGCATACTCGGCGTTGCCAAAAAACTTGTCCATGTCACCACCATGGCGGTCATACATGGCGTTTTGCGTGTCAGTATACTGCTGCGCGCCAGTACCCATAAGATAGACGCGCCGTGCTGCCCATTTATCGGAGTCCTTGTGAAATTCCAGTGGAAATGTAGGATGTTCTTTTGTTCTTGTTCCAAATTCGCCTTCTTTCCATATTTGCGTTTTGAACATTTCCTGCTCTGGCTGTCCTGTGGTAGGATCAATGACTTCTTCGAATTCGCCGGTTTTTTGATTTAATACTCTACGGTTTCGGATTTCGTACTTATAGTAGTGCTGCCCCCGCGGATCGAATTTTGTACCCTCCGTGCCCCACAGTTCCTGGTCAATGTCGTCACCGTTGCTTACTATTCTCCGGCCCAAACGTGGAGCTTCTTCCCACAGATTTATACCATGTTTCTTTAATGATGCGTGCAACGCGCGCCTATTTTTGGGATTATCACCAAGTTGGGGATAACGCTTATCTCCATGTTCATGTAACCAATCTCTTATAACCTCTGGATCGTTTGTGGCCCATGGTGCCCAATCTTCAGTAAGGCCTTCTTGCCGCCACTTGGTCGCCTCGCGCCGGAAAATTTGGGCTTTCTTTCCCACCCACTTGCCAACAGCTTCACCGCGTTTTTTGCCCAATACTGCGCTAAATGCTTTGCCGCCTATTGACTTGCGTCCTAATATTGGATTCGCCAGCCTTCTCGCAAGCGGCATATATTTTCGCGTATATTTCGCCTGGCCGCGTATTTGCTCTTTTCGTTTTGCTTTCATCTCTTCCATCTTCACAAAGGCCCCAAGCGCGCGGTGGCTAGCGATGGGAATGGCAACGCGCCGGCCAAATGGCGTCGGTATGCCCGCAGCGACTTCCCGCAGGGCGATCCTGGTGAGTTTTTGCGCAAGACCGGTACGAAACAGACTGGTCCCCATGCCCGCCGCTGTCCGTCCTAAAAACTTTTTTGTCCTGTCGGCAATGCCTGCGCCGAATACCGCACCGGACTCCGCGGCAATAGACAGCGAGATGACGAGAAGCACAATAGATACAAGAAAACTCAAAATGCCGTCGGACGTGCTGACTTCCGCTATCCCGGCAGCAATAACATTGTTTCCTCCTTCAAACTGCACGTTATTTTGCAGCGCTGTCGTGGAACTATTTGTGATGAGCTCGGAGGTGTTTCCGCCTTGTGTGATCGTCAACGCAAGCCATAAGAAAAATGCAAGAACCGGCCCGATGCTTGCGTACTTCCAAAACTCTTTCCACCACCGCTGGGCGTACTCCGCGGTGTCCGGAAACGCGGCAAGAAGATACGCCAACGGCGACAATACGGTCAGCACCCATAACGCGACAATACGGACAAGAAACATGACGACATACGCAAGGGTCACAATGCACAGCGTGGCCATCATAAAAATGCCGATGAGCAGCGTAACGGCGATGGATAACTGCGTAATGTCCTGATCCGTACGCGAAGGGTCAAGTGCGAGAAATTTCTTTAAACCGACCATGGTGGTCAAGTTGCCGGCCGCCGTGTCCGCAAACGCGTTGACAAACGTCATCGTTATGACCTGCATGATGTCAATGAAGAAGCCTGTAATGAGCTTGGAAAAGTTGATGAGCACCGCCATGATGACGACTTTGCGCAGCCATTCGTTGTAGTTGTATTTTTCAATCCCAAATAACGTGCCAAACGCGATGACCAGCAGGATGAGAATAAAGAACATATTGGCAACGTCGCGGACAATAAACCAGCCCTTTGCGACAGCATCGGCGTTAATGAAGTCATTATAACTGACGACAGTTTTGAGAATATCAAAAAAGACCAACGTCAGCTGGCCGAGCGCAGCGAGAATCCAAAACTCAACCGGTACGATAAGATGACTCGCCACCCACTCGATCGTGTCCGATGCCGCAAAAGCAGGCTTAACGAGAATCAAAAAAACGACAACGCAGGCGAAAACAAGAACAGTCGCGCGAAGAAAATGCCGGTCAGTCAATTTTAGTGTGATTTTTTGCAGCGCGGGTTTGAAAAACCGCATGTTTTGATAGGAGAGGTGTGTGTTTCTGGCCGGTTATTATACCACAAAACAATTCTCTGTACAAGTTTGGAGAAATCGCAAAAAAGCCAGCATTCGTTGGTGCAGCATGTTTGGGTTCAACATGGTAAACCCCCTACACTTCTACCTTTTCCTTTGGCCTGAGGATTTCGGTCTTTGATCGTCGCAGAACGAGCTTTCGGCTGTTTGCTTTTGTTTTATGCCTTTTGACTTTTGCTTTGTCCTCTGCCCTTACTCTATCCTTAGAACTTCGCACTTTGGACTTTGTCCTTACTCTGTCTGGTCATTCCGAACCGTGTACCAGAGCGAACGCGATCGGTACACGGGAGGAATCTCGCGCGGACAAGGGGATTCCTCCCTTCGACCCGGTTCGGCGGGTCTCAGGATCGGAATGACATGCTACTTCTCCCGCCTTCGTCGGCTGACGTGGAATGCCTTTTCACTTTCTTTGATCCTCCTCCCCTTCTGAATTCGTCACGAAGTGGCGGAACGGATAAGGGGAGGCTGGTCGCCGCTTTAAGCGGGATCCCGCCTTCCTTGATTGTGTTTTCAGCGGCGGGAGAGGGGTGAACCCCGCACCACGGCTTCACAGCCGTGGCTTCAGGGCATTACGCTTCGCGTTACTCACAACGTTCCTCCCCGCCTTTACAGACGGGGCTTCCCGTTGGTGCGGGGTGAAACACTGTGCGAAGCCGGTATGAGTTGGGGCAGAACATGTTCTGCCCTTACACAAGCCCTGACTAAGAACCCGTAGCAGTGATTGTGCCGTTGTAGTCTGCCTTTGCTTCCACGCCCCAGCTATCCTTGATGCAGATTCTCGGCTTAAACATTCCCGGATTCGTGTAGTGAAAACCCGGCAATACAATAGTCGAACCAACCGGCATGTCGCTCCAACCGCTGCAGTCGCTATTTGGATCATCGTCACTGGGCCTTTCCCACTCCATGGCATACTGTTTTGCCGGCGCCTGCTGCGGATCAACCGTGTACGAGAACTGTGCTGTTACGCTTTTGTTTTGATCAACGGTAATGTTGCCGCTTGACGCGCCGCCGATGAGGAAGTTAGATATTTCCGGTTTCACGTAACAGTACTCATTGTCATCATTGCTTGGCCTCTCATTGCCTGGACATGGACGATCATCAGCAACATCCCACTTACCTTTTTCGGAACGCGAGTTTGTCTGATTGAGTTCAGAACACGAACCGGAATATGTTGACTTGACATAACACCCGCCTTTTGAAGAACACGTGGACGGCGAACTCGTATAATCGGCATTGTCACTGTTACCTAACAGTTTCGACTCCAATTTCCAGCAACCCCAGCTTTGCGCAAACACGTGCTGTAGGCGTTTGACCGCATCGGCCGCACCCTGAACGCCAGCTGCCCAACCCGCGTCTTTGCTTCCGACGCAGGATCCATATCCCCTGGAAATACAATCCTCGTTTTTCGCGCACGCGTAGAGTTGGTTTCCGCTGCAGTGCTGCACGGGACGGCCGACGCACGCGTCGCTTGCCGTGCTGAGACATGCGTTTTTCGCGTCTTGCGTATCGCACGCATTGCCTGTTTTCAGATCAAGTTCAGCAATTTTATCAAACAGTACGGCATCGGCAGGAAGATCTGACCGGAAACAATATTTGGACGTCGTCGTTGACGGCTGCTGGCTAAACGACTGCGGCGTGCCGGCCCGTAGGTTGGAATAACTATCTACGGAGTTTGCCTCAGAAACAGATGGTTGTCCGCCAAATCCATTGGTAGCAGTCCATATCCACGAATTTGGATCACCGCCAGGAGCGTTCATTGCTCCATATGGAGCGCTGTCAGAATCGTATGTGATGCTGGTTTTCGGGTCGGTGTACGCACCGGCTTTCATGCGTTGTCCCCACGCTTTTTGCTCTGGTACGCCATCATTGTCCGCATCCGTCTTTACGGTCTGCGCAACGTAATTGCAGGAACTTCGCGCGCGGACGATGATTCTAATAACTGCATCCCAAAGTGATTGTTCTCTGTCATCGCATAGTTTTATATCGATTTTGTCGATCACTGCATCCGCATCATCGGGTTTTGTTTCTTGGGTAAAGTGGAAGCGTAACGCAAACCATTGATCATCATTGCCAAGAATGCCATCACCGTCGCAATCCGTGTCATCACTATAAAGTGTTGACCATGATAGACTGTCTGGATCGCCATTCACTCCAAACTGGGTGAGAAAAACTCGCAGTCCCTCATCTCCGGATATTCGGTTTATTTTCGCAGGATCCACGCTGATTAATTTTGCGCCGTTTTTATCTCCATCGGTGACACAACTGACCTCTGATCCGCCGGTGACTGGGTTGTCGCATCCCTTTCCCCACGAGTCCTCTTTGCCCGTGCGCTCATAATCAATAAATGACGCGAGTACATCAATTCGTTCAATATCCCGCCAGTGGACAGTGCCGGTTTTCGGCGTATATGGTTTGCAGAGTCCATAACTCAAGTCTAAGTTACAACCAGCGTCCGTTGTACATGGAGTACCGGGAGCACGTTCGCACCGCCCAGTACCCGAGATAGACAGTCTAGGATCCCATGAAAATTGCCAAGAATCACCAATTGTGCCTGTTTCAATAATATTATCGAGAACTACCGCTCCGGTTTGCTGTTCTAAACATTGATACACCGTTGACGCGCCGTTGTAATTGCTTTGCGTGGAGGCGCCCAAGGGGCGTTCTCCGCCGAGAATGTCCAGCGGCCACCAGGTCAGGCAGAGATCGGCGTTATTCGGATCTTTGTCCAGGCAGTAACCGCGCCAGCCTTTGTACACTGATCCGTCTTCCGACGTGTACTGGCAGTCCGGCGAGTCGTCGCGGGCAAACAACCTGCAACCGGGCGCTTTGAGCACGGTCCCTGTCCCGGGCGTGTCCTGTTTTGCAACCGCAAGCGCAGGCTTCAACGATACGTCGTCGAGATAGAAAGTCATCGGCGCGGTGGTATCAACGGCAGCGACAAAATTAAGAAACGCGGTTTTTGTCAAATCATATGCCGGAGCCGTTGAAGCGGGAATGACCACAGGACCATAGGTCAGGGTTTGCCACTGCGCAGTGGCAAGGCAGCTTCCGGCCCCTTGCGCGCTGCAATCGCTATCGGCTACGCATGTTTTGCTGGAATCCAAACTGCACACGTTTTGCCCGGCAATTGTACCGATATCTACGCTTAGCGCGTTGCCCGCAGTTACTTCGTACCCTTTTGTAGAGCCAAGCGCGCTGGTCCGCTGCTGGTAATTGAGGCCAAACTGCGCTTTGATCGGCGTTGGCGCGGCGTCCGACGTCAGAAATTTATACTTTAGGCTTAGTGTATACCCTGCCCCGCCTTTCATTGGTGCCACGGCCAGAGGCACGCCAATGCCTGTTCCTGCCTTTGCGCCCCCCTTTATTTCTACTTTCAGAACGTTATTGCCATCGCGGAGATGCGTGTTGAGAATATCTAATTCGCTGCCGAATTGCGGATGGCGCGGATCTGCTGGAAGTGGATCGCCGTTTGAATCTTTTGGCGGAGGACCGAAGTTTGTTTCATCTTCCCAGACGCGCCAGTGCGCAAGCGTCGGGTTGCTTGTCTGGCCTTGAGGAATTTCGCCCTGCCGGATGCCATCATATACTGCTCTGTTATACGAACCATCATTAGTGGCTTTATATCCCCAGCCTGCTTCTTCAATATCATCCAATGATGTTGCCGGGATACATGTGCCTTTGCCGGTACAGTCTTGGTCTGTCGCGCAGGACTTGGCATGGTCGCCGGAGCACCACAAAGACGGCGGCGTAATACCAACCCACTGGCTATCAAGCGGATTTTTGCAAAGAACATCGGTACCCCATGCTGTTAAGTAGTGACAGAATTTCACCTCAATACCGCCAACTTTTTGTCCTTGACAATCTGTATTCCGTTCACAGCTAAACGCGCTTGTCACGCCAGGGTCTGTATCGGTCGCTTCGTCATTTTGCGCGCAAACTCCTGTCCCCACTCTGCAATCGCTTGTTACAATGCAGGATTTTCTGTCGCGCGGGCCGCCAAGACAGCGCAATTCTTCAAAGTTCCCGTTTTTCACAAGGTCGCCTGGCATACCTCCGGCCATTCCCGCTTCTGCAACGTCCGTTGACGCATAGCCGCCCGTAATGCTTGGCCGCTCGCTTAAGTTGTCCGGATCGGTGAAGAAGTGGAAGCCCGTCGAATAGCCGGAGTACCAGCGGATTTTCGACTCAGTGTCCACCGTGTCCACATCCTCGGGTGTCTGGAAGACGCGGTTTGCCGGTTCTTGATCCGAGGGCGTTCCGGACAAAAACTGGCTGCACCGTCCGTCAGGGCCAAGCTGGACGCAGACGCCCAATGCGGAACATTGTGTCTGATTTCTGCCGGTTGCCGAATTGACGACAGTCACCGGACTCTTGCAGTCCAGCCACTGGTTGCACTGCCGGTCTTTGCGCACCTTGAGAACCTTGAAGTTCTGGCAAGCAGGCAAATCCGTGTAGCAGCCGGATTGTAGCGGACACCGAAGCTGCCCGTTCCCGTCATAACAGGAACTGTCATTGCATGCGTCAGGCGGTCCGGGTGTGTCGAGAATTTCGCATGCAGCGGTTGTGAGAAGCTTGACCGTTGTGCCGTATTCCTTTGTGATTTCAGCGCCGTCGATGGTTCCCGTCGCGGTAAAATGCAAGTCGTATGATAATGCGGGGTTGGCGTACGTCGTCACATTGATTGTCCCAGTTGTTTGGCCCGCCGGAATAGTGAGAGGTTGCGGGTTAAATGAGACCTGACCGTCGGTTGTCGCGCCCTTCACAACGCCTTGCTGATTTGCCGCTGCGAGGGCAAGCCGGCCACTCTGTTGCACGGTCGGCGTGTGAAAAGCGGACGCAAACGTACTTGACGTGTTTTGCCACGCGCCGTTGACAATGCGTTTCGCGAAACCCGGTTCCGCCAACGAAGTAATGCCGGCAGCAAATGCCAGGCTTGCAACTGCAATAACCGCTATCCGGTGCGTCCTGAATTGTTGCTTTGCGTGTTTCATGGCGTCGGGACTGCCGTCCAGTTAATTTTGACGTCGCCGGTAAAACCGCCCGTGCGGCCTACAGTTACAGTGTAGCTTCCCGTGTCATTTGGGTCGAGTGTGAGAGGATTGGGCGTAATGGACGTGATGGAGAAGTCGGGCTGTGCGGGAGCATCCACTTGTAGACGCAGAATGCTGGAAGAGCGAATGTCGGGATCTGTGGTGTCGGTGCCGGTCATAGTAATTGTATCGTAGGATCCGACTGGTGTTTTTGCACTGCCGACCTGCGTTTGTATGGTGTACGAAAGCGCTTTTGTCTGGCCCGCAGCAAGGCTTGTGTTGATGACCGTCGTGCCACCCTCGGCAAATGTGCAGGCGGCGTTTGCTGGACAGTTCGACGTCGTGAGATTGACACTTGTACCAGTATATTCTGTGGCTGCCCTCAATGTGAGAGCGTACGTTGCAGTGTCGCCCTGTATGACCGTTGCGCGATTGTTATCTGTGGTAAGTGTGATACCGTTGTCCTGCTGTTCACGGAATGTGACCGAGAGATAGCTGCCGTCTGCGGGAAAAAAGCGATCTCCGAGCGTTGCATGGCTGCCTTTGAAGCGAAAGAGAAAGGTCGTACCCGGTGGAAAACTTGGTCCTATCTGATTGATCCCTACGCTAGTGTCGGCACTCGCAAAAAACCCGTACAAGCTATCGCCGATGGGAAACGTAAAGTGTCCATTCAGACCCTGACATACGTTGCCGTCATTGCCGTCAATACACGTTTGGTCAGATTGGCATCCTTCCATGCGACCATCAAACACGCCGCCCATACAATAACCACGCTCTATGTCGACAGTTACATTTGGGTCATACGTAATCCATTCCACCGTGAGGTTCACATCGCCAGTAACACCGTCGGCAGGAAACGATGTGACGGTTACGTTCCAACCTCGGCCAGGTGATGCTCCCTGTGCAAGCAAAGAGAAGTCGGGTTGTGCAATCGGGGGATGGAGAAAAAGGGAGAAAGGGACTGTATGCGTTGTGGTGCCGCTCGTTGCTTTGAGCGTCAGGGTGTACGTGCCCTCTGCGGTTGAAGAAGAGGACCGTATAGCAAAATTCGAAGTGTCGCCCTGGTCGGAATCGGTAAGGTCATAGGTGACTGCAAAACCCCGGTATATTATCCAGCCGGGCGGAAGATCCGTCAGTTCCATGGAAACCTGGCCAGTAAAACCGTTTTCTGCTTGAAGTGTGAATTGGAACGGTCCAATATCTTCTCCAGCAAACCCTTCGGCGCCAGACATTGGCGAGAGTGTAAGGGAAAAATCTGGCGTATTAATACCCTGGATAGTGTACGTTGCGCTGAACGCTTGGGACAGCGTGCCGCTTGTTGCTTGGATCGTGAAGATATACGTATTACTCGCAATAGCATCGGGCTGCGGTGTGAGCATAATGGATTTAGTGAACGAGGTTGCTTCTGTGCTCAGTGTACCGCTGCTACCGTCGGGAAACGCGATGCTGGCGCCAGAAGGAACATTTGTTGCAGCAAGACTGACCGGGCCTGTGTACCCTTGTAAACCGGAAACTGTCGTGGTGTAGGTTACGGTTTGTCCTTGCAGAATATCCTGTGATGAAGGATCAATTGCAAGCGTAAAATCCTGCACCGTCAGCGTCATGGTGGAATTCAGTTGGAATGATGATTCCAGGCTTTCGATGAACAACGGCAATGCCATGGTTCCAGACGGTGTCGTCGCAGTGGTTTGGACAGTCACCGTCACAGTACCGCCAGCAAAGCCCGGGTACGTCTTCGGCGACGGCGAACCGTTGATTAGACATGTTGCTCCTTGCGGGCAATTGTTGACGGTCATGCGCGTTTGTTCATCGTAACCGTTTACGGATTCAAGAACGTACGTAAAGGTTGCGGTACCTCCGCGTACCACTGTTTGCGGGCCAGGAGCAATTGTGACGCGCAAACCAGGCACTGGCTCGTCTGTCGCAAATGCTTGTTGCGCGAAGAAAAAACCAATCCCTGCCCACGCAAACAACGCGAGAACAATAACTGTTATGTTGTGATGAGGCTGTTGGTAGAAAAAGTTCATGGGCTTGGGGTTGCGGTCCAGTTGATCTTGACGTCACCAGTAAAACCGCCGGTGCGGTTGATCGTGACGGTATAGCTCTTGGTCTGATTCGGATCCATCGTCAGGGGGTTGGGCGTGACGGAGGTAATGGCAAAGTCATTAGAAGCGCCAGCAAGCACCGTCAGCGTCATATTTGCGCTGGCATGCACACTGCCGCTGGAGCCGGCCGCCGTCACCGTGTACGTTCCGGGCGGCGTTGCTGGCTGTTGCGTCTGCACGGTCATCAGGATGTCTGCCCGACCTCCTGGCCCGCTGCCCGGAAGCGTGACGCTTGTCGCGCCGTCGGCGTAGGAACATGTGGATGCTGCGGGACAATTTTGCACGTCAAGAGCAACCTGGCCGCTGAAACCGTTCTGCGGTGTCACCGTGACCGTGTACGCGGCACTTTGACCCTGACTGACCGTTTGGCTCGACGGGTTGGCCGTCATGGTAAAGGTCGGCTGCGTCTCGGCAACAACGGACAGGATCGGATCGGGCGCAGGGTTGGTGCGCGACAGCGTTCCCGAAAGGCCCTTGACCGAGAACGGGAAATCGCCGATGCTTGCATTCGAGCGAACAGTGTAAGTCAGTTCCGCGGTTGCCGTCCCACCCGCATCCACATGAACCGTGACACCGGGCGCGGAATCGCCGTTCCAGTTGACGAGAACATTGTCAGGCGTCGCAGCAGACCACGTCTGGGAAAACTCCACATCGCCACTGAAACCGTTGAGAGACGTCACCCTCGCGATAAACGCGCTGCTCGTCTGGTCCCGTTGCACGGTCATCGCCGACGGCGTAGCGGTAACCGCAAAATCAGGTTCTGCGGCACCGGTGACGGTCACAACAAAGGTCGTGGAACGCGTCAGGCCGCTTGTGTAGTCGTTGTTCGTTGCCGTGATGGTATAGTCGCCGTTTGGCACGCCATACGTGAAGATGTCGAACTCGGTATTCGTTTTCTGATTCACGCGCATATTTTCTGGAACATTCGCAAAGGCCATCTCAAAGTTGGGCGACCACGGAAATTCAGGGGGGGTCTTCTGCGATGCGAACCGGAACACTGGCGCGCACCAAATCTCCTCACATCGGTAGTAGACGGAGACCGAAGATGGATTCACGGTGAGTGACCAGTCGCCGACTTGGAGATATGTGTACTGGTTCGAGAACACGACGGGCGGGTCCGGGTCGTGTCTTCCCGTGATCTGGAACGGGTACGTGGCACCGGCAGTTCCGTTGCCGCTCTGCGGATCATACTCCGTCGTTGTGATGGAAAATTTCTTGTCAACATACGTGTTCTCGGGAGGATTGGCCGGAAACGTGACCGTGTTCGTACCGCCTTCCCAGTTGAGCGCCGCGCCGCTTGGCGTTGCGCCGGTCCAGCCGAGATCGAGTACCACAGTGCCGCCAGTGAAACCGGTTTTCGACATGACGCGAAGTTTGTATTCACTCGTCGTCTGGCCAGTCCAGATCGGTGCGATGTTTCCGTCGGGCAACGAGATCGAGTATGTCGCTGTACCGCTCGTGACGGTGTACGAAGCGTTTGCGGTGTGCGTTAATGAGCCGGATACTCCTTGGACTGTGAAGGAATACGGCGTATCGAGTGCTGCGCCTGCCTGCGGGACTACGGAAAGCGTCTTGGCAAACGATGTAATTCCTGTGGAGAGCGTGCCGCTTGACCCCTGCGGCCAGGACACTGTTGCGCCCGAGGGAAGTCCAGTAACACTCAAGTCAATGGTGCCTCTGAACCCCTGAAGTCCACCCACTGTCACGGTGAAGTCGGCAGATCTGCCCTGTTGCACCGTAGCGTTCAGGGGCAGCGCGCTGACCGTAAAATCCTGCACGACGAGCGTGAATGGCACAGCTCGTGATTGAAAACCCTGGCTGTGTGCGGTAATGATAAATGCATAGCTCCCCCCGGGCGTCGTCGTCGGGACGGTCATGTAAAGATCGGTGTTCACCAGGCCACTGTCATCAAAGTGTTCACCGTCAACCAATCCGTGCGTATCGCCGCTCCAGAGGTAGGAATTGTTTGTGAAACCTGGAGGTGCAGCTTCAACCCATTCCAGCTCAAAGGTCATTGCCTTGTTATAATACCGTTCGTTATCGCCCAAGGCAGAAAACTTGTATTGTCCGGTCTTCTGGCCGGGAAGAACAGGGCCCGACTGACCGTAGACGGAAATCATGAGATCGCTCGTTTCCTGGTCGGCAAACACGCGCTGCACCGTGAAGATGCCCATGCCAAGCCACACCGCCAGCGCGACGATGATGACGAGCTTATTGTGATGGGGCTGTTCCCACAGGAAGTTCATGGAGAGAGATTACCGTTTGATGATGTTTTGTCTTCCGAATAAAACTTGCGGCATCCCTGCTCGTCATTGACAATGCCAGCACACTCTTCAGCATCGTCTTCAACGGATTGCGACAAATAGTAGTAGCCACGGCAGCCGGTTGTCTTCGTGCAGGATTCACCGCTTGGACAGTCGGCATCGCGGACACAGTATGTGCTTGTTGTTGTGGAACATGTGCCGCGCTCGATTGCGCAGTCTGAACCTACGGGAACTGCATCACCATATGTTTGATCCACAGTCAACAAACATTGGCTGCGGCAGCTTTCCGGATCGCTTTGGTCGCGGTACTCGGTGCACCCGGCCTCGTCCGAAGGACAGATGCCAGCATAGTTGATGCACGGACTGTCGGAACCGCATTCACTGTCGGTGGAACAAATCTGGCTTGTATTGCCGCGGCACACCTTTTGCGTCGGCTGGTAATACGGTATGACAGGAACGACATTAATACCATCTACTACCTCCGGCGCAGGCGTTGTCGTCCCCGGACACGAATCGCTGGCATTGAGCCCGCTTGTTCCCGCTTTGTACCAGCCGGAAATTTGCTGGCCGTCGACCGTGACTGTTTTATACTCGCACGTGTACGGCTCCGGATCGCGAAAGTACTGCGTGTCGCCGGTCCGGTTGTTCTTCCACGCGTTGCAGCCAACCTCAGCGACTTTACACAGCGCCGTGGCATAGCTTTCCGGGTCCTCGATGCGGTAGACATCCTCGTACCGTTGGATCGTAACATCCTGCTGCTGGCAAAGACCCGACTGGTCAAACCATGAATTGTCAGGTCCGCAGTTTGCATCCGTGGCACAGGATTGACCTGTGTTGTTCAGGCACGTTCCCGTTGTGCTGCCAAACGGAATCTGGCACAGTCCCGCCGTGCCGCAGACATTCTCTGCCGTTTCGATGAGGCACCGTTTTGTCGGATCGTTGACGCAGGAACTGTCCGCTTGCCCAAGCGTCGGCAGGCCAAGGCGCGTGCATCCCTGATTTTCTTCGCGGCAATAGACGGAAGAATCGTTAATGACGTACTCCACCGCGTCCGCGGGAACATCTTTGCCGTCGCTGCCGTTTGTGTTTGTGCCATTCGCAAATTTTTCGCTAAACGGCGAGTCGGAATTTTGCGTGTTGATCAGCGCTTCACATCCGACTTTTTCTTCCGCGCAAAGCCTTGTAAAGCCCTTGAGGTACGAAACCTCGTTGTTGCTGTTGGTGTATCTGTCGCAGCCTTCGTATCCGGCGCACAGCGCTGCTGTGTCTTTGACAAGATAGACGCTGTCCGCAACTTCTTGCAGAC
>CAYINT010000009.1:0-20294 GCA_964364875.1 uncultured Gammaproteobacteria bacterium
GCGTCGAAACATTGACGGAAGGGATGAGGGCTTGTATCTGGTCAATCACCGACTGACTGGCAGCAGCAAGGGTCTTCCCCTGGGTATTTTCAAAAGAAACGGCGATGTACGACTTGAAATTGATTTTAGCCGCCGCGCCACCGTCCGGATGACGCTCATTCAGGTTTTGGAACGACACGAGCGTGCTGGGTATCTGACCCTGGGTCCAGCCCGCAAGCTGGGTCATGGTAAAGTCATCACCGATATACAAACTGTCGGCGGTAGCGTTAACATTATTGGAAACAGTATTGGTGTTACTAGTGATGTTGGAGTTGGAGGAAGAAGGAATGGTCGTGGTCGTAGTCTTTTTCCCGCAACCGGAAAGAGCTAAGGCGATACCAAAAACGCCTAGCGTGAGAGTAGGGAACTTTTTTCTTTTCATGGTTTTGTGGTATTTAATTTACCGTGTGAAAATATGAGAATCGACTCGCGGCACTCTATGCGGCACTATGAATAATACCTGCATTTATGCCCTCACCCTACCCCTTTTTCGGGGAAAGGACAAGAAATCCTGTTCTTAGGAAATTATACCTATAGGGCAAAGGGTATAATCCTGTTTTCCTTGAAGTTACAGGAAAATCCTCTTGAACGTTTACACATTGGGGCAAAGAATGATTATCGTGTCTGACGCGATCGGCCTCGTTCTGCTATCTTTGTAAAAAAGCGGAGGAATAATTAGGCTTATCCCTATAAGTCGAGTGATGGTATTTTGCTATACCAACTTCACCCTCTCCCGCTTCAAAAAACTCTATGCTCCCGCATCTTACACACTATATCATGCTCTCCTTGTTCTTCCTTGACCAGCTTTCCATCTTCAATGGTTATGACCCGGTTGGCAACATCTTTGATGCGTTCATCATGGCTCACGATGACGATGCTCTTGCCCTGTTCGCAGCCGATGGAACAGAGCAGTTTCATCACTTCGTGGCCATGTGACCGGTCAAGGTTTGCCGTGGGTTCATCGGCAAGAATAATCGCCGGATTATTGATGAGCGCCCGGGTAATGGCCACGCGCTGGCGCTCCCCGCCGGAAAGTTCTTTCGGTTTGGCGTGAGCGCGCTTCTCGACACCAAGCTTTGTCAGTAGTTCGCCTGCCCGCGTGCGTGCATCGGAACGCTGAAAGCTCCCGACGATGACGTTTTCAATGGCCGTGAGGTTTTCCAAAAGATTGAACGACTGAAAGATAAATCCGATGGACGTTCGGCGAAGTTTGGTGCGTTGTCCATCCGACAGCGTGCCAATGTCCTTGCCCTGGAGCACGATACTGCCACGCGTTGGTTTGAGCAACCCGCCGAGCATGGTGAGCAGCGTCGTCTTGCCGGATCCCGATGGCCCCATGATCAGCACAATCTCGCTGTGCGCAACGGAAAGTGAAACATCCCGTACCGCGGCAACTTCTGCATGTGTTCCCGCATTGAACAGTTTCGTGAGGCCGGTAACGGCAATGGTGGGTTGTGTCGTCATGCTTTAAACACCTCGGCTGGATCAATCGTAACAAGCCGGCGCAACGGAATGAGCGCGGCGAGTGTTGCCATGGCAAGCGTCACGACGCCGACAGCAGCGATTTCTTTCCATCCGACTTCGTACTGGAATCCGGCTACAGCGGATTGTGCCAGCCACACAACGCCGATGATGAGAATATTGCCAACGACAAATCCGATGATGCCGGCAACAAGCGACTGACCCAAAGCAATGCGGAAGAGCTGGCTGTTTGTATAGCCAATGGCCTTGAGCACGCTGTACTCGCGCCGCTTTTCCACCGTGGCAGTGTAAATCGTCAGCCCGATGACCGCTGTTCCAATGGCAAGCGCGATGAGCACAAGCACGCCGATGATGGGCAAAAACGTCTCAGATACAATCGCGGCGTTATCGTCGAGAAACGTTTGCCGGTCGCGGACGAACACGTTGGGCAGCGCGTCTTCAATAGCACTTTTCGTCGCAGCCGGATCGTCAGTCTTCACGAGAAAGTAATTCGTGATGTTTGTGAGGTTGAGGATGGAACGCACATCCTCCATCGCGCCAAACGCATAGGCGTAAATAAGGATATGGCCGCCGCTTGCGATGCCGGAAATCGTGAGCGTTTTTCCGTTGATGGTTAGTTGATCACCGCGGCGCAGGTCCTGATCTTGCGCAAACACCTTGTCCACGATAATCTCGCCAGGGCCCGGCACAGAACTTCCTTCCACCATCGCGTACGGCCGTATCGGCGACACAGCATCAATGCCTGCAAGCATGACGATCGTTTCGCCTTTCTTCGTTGTAAAGTTCACCTGTCTGCCGAGAAACGGCGTGACACTTTGTACACCGCTGATTGCCGAAAGCTGACTGCCGACAGCCGACGGCAGCAGCGAAATTGCATGGCTCATATCGCGGCTGCCTTGCTGGCCGACCCAGATGTCCGCGTCAAGACTGCCAAGGAACCGCGTCATTTGCGCTTTCCATCCCTGGTACAGCCCGACGAGCACGAGAATGAGTATAACGGAAAACGCCACGCCGCCAACCGTGATGAGAAGCCGACCGCGTTCACCAAGCAGATTTCGTGTTGCAATAGTCCAGACGTGCATCTACTTTTTGTTCACATACTTTGCCAGAGCAATAATTGCATACACCAACGCGACGTTGACGAGAACGTACGTGATCCAGGCAAAGGCCATCATGCCTCCCCCAAATGAACCGCGCATCATGTCGTAATCCATCATACCAACACACCTCCTTTCATAGCACACTTTTCGCTTTTATGGAGCAGACCGACTGTCAATCGAACGACTCGTGTCCACTTCCACGTCCGTGTCCCGAACCTCAAATTCATGTCCCTTCTCATCACAAACTCTGTAGACAAACATTTTCCCTTCTTTCCAGGAACGAACAATCGTGAGCGCAACGTCTGGCACAAACCCTTGATGCCACTGTCTCCCCTGTTCCGAAAGCAGTACACGTGTTCCATCGGCAAGTCGGCGGATTTCCTCTCCTCGCTCATCCATGTAAGACTCACCGGACGCATAGCTACCCGCGATGAGTTCCTCAACATCTTCTTGGGGCGTGGAGCGTTCTGGCATGGTAGATGGGTTTATGGTTCGTATCTTCGGTATTGCTCGAAAAAGGGAACCGCGCAACGCATTATTGTATGAGCTTCTCCGCGATGATGGGGATCTCTTTGGTAAAAAAACGTTTTACCGTTTTCCAGCTTGCGGCAAAGTAAATTATTGGCTCCGGATCACTTTCAGCGTCCGCAAAATAGACCAGTGCTTTGAGAATATGGTGGTAATCGTGGGCCACGGACGGGTACTGTTTTTTCAGCCGCCGTACCGTATCCTCCAGCGGCTCAATGTTCTTCACGCACCAATACAGATCAAAAAAATCCCGCTTCCTGCCGCGTTGGGAAACAGCGGTTATTTTCATGACCGCAATATCAGTGCGGTTGAGCACGCGAATTGCGCCATGCCAAAGCGGTTTCTGTTTGGGCACAAAAAACGGGTAGGCGATAAAACTGACTTTCGTTTTATACAACGTGCCATAGATGGTATTTTTTTCTTCAACATCCGTCGTCCACTCTTTGGTACGCAAAAAATGGGCGATCAGCTTCTTTTCGTCAAAATCTTTTGCTTCCGTAAAAAAGTCCAGGTCAAGAGACTTCCTGGTGCCAGCTTGGAGTGCGAGAGCGGTTCCACCCGCCAAATACCATGGTGACTTTTTCAACCATTGCTGTGCAGACAAAAAATCCAGCGCTTTTTTTGTGCAGGATGGCAGCGTTTCGTAATGCCAAACTATTTGTTGAGAAGAAGCATCCACAACCTTTTTGTTCGTGGCCGCAAACATCGTGACCGAGAAATCACCCTCCGCAGCAATCGCTTGTCGTAGTACTCCAAGGCCCACCGCGCCTCTTTGTCGTTGCCAAAATCAGCAATGCGCTCAATGATGTACTGGGCGTTTTTTCGGACGTCTATTTTTTTGGGATTCGTGTCCCAAAAGAGTGTCGGGCGAAACTTCATACTTGACTTCATGCTGAAAGTATAGCAAATTTTTCCGTTCTTCGCAATGCATCAACAGGCCCACACCGCGAATTTTGGTACGGGAAAAGCCGTAATGCGAGGTTCACATCCTTACCCTCTTCAACCGTAGTGAGTTCAACACCACAAAGATGGACGAGAACGCCATAGCCGCAGAGGCAATGATCGGCGAGAGTAGCATGCCCGTGAACGGATAGAGCACGCCGGCGGCGACAGGAATGCCGACAATGTTGTAAATGAACGCCCAGAACAGGTTCTGCCGGATGTTGCGCATCGTCGCGCGAGACAGTTTGTACGCGGCAACGGCTTTGGTGATGTCGCCGTGCAGAAGAACAACACCGGCAGATGCCATGGCAACATCCGTTCCTGTCGAGACGGCGATGCCAACGTCAGCTTGTGCCAGCGCAGGCGCGTCGTTGATGCCGTCACCGACCATGGCAACAATCTTGCCGTCTTTCTGGAACGCTTTGATCTTTTCTGCCTTGTCTTCGGGCTTCATCCGCGCAACGAAGGTGATGATTCCCGACTGTTCTGCAATGACCGCTGCGGTTCTTTTGTTATCTCCCGTTAGCAAGATTGGTTCGACGTGGCGGGCTTTGAGCGCAGACAGTGATTCCTTCACGCCTTGACGCAGTTCATCGGCAACAGCAAGAAATCCTTTGTACAGTCCGTCTGCCGCGACAAGGAGAACAGTGCGCGCCTGGTTTTCTTCGTTCTCGATGGAGCGTTGTGCTTCAGACGAAACAGTAACACCGGATTGTTTGAGGAACGTTGCGTTACCGACAAGGACGGTGTGACCGCCAATCACGGCTTTGATCCCGCCGCCAACAATGGCATCAAACTGCTCCGGACTTTGATCAAGCGCAACACCATCTTCTTTGGCTTTGTCGAGAACGGCCTGCGCAAGCGGATGCTCGGAATGTTGTTCTGCAAGCGCGGCAAGACGGAGCGTCTCAGCATCGGACATGCTGACAACTTTTGGCTTGCCTTCGGTGAGTGTCCCTGTTTTGTCGAACACGATTGCCGTCACTTTGCCAAGCCGTTCTAGCGCTTCGGCGTTCTTGATAAGGATGCCGTGTTCTGCTCCTTTGCCGACACCAACCGTGATTGCTGTTGGCGTGGCAAGCCCCAGTGCGCACGGACACGCGATGATGAGCACCGTCACGGCAACGATGAGCGCGAAGTTGAGCGCAACAATACCGGCTGGCGGAAAGACCATCCAGAGCACAAAGGCGAGAACAGCGATTGCCATGACGATAGGAACAAAGATGCCCGAAATCATGTCAACGAGCTTTTGAATCGGCGCTTTTGAACCTTGCGCTTCTTCGACGAGTTTGATGATCTGCGCGAGCGCGGTGTCCAATCCGACTTTGTCTGCGCGAAACAGGAACGTTCCCGTTTTGTTGATTGTGGCGCCGATAACCGTGTCGCCTGTTTGTTTTTCGACGGGAATACTTTCGCCCGTAATCATGGATTCATCTACCGAGGAATGGCCTTCGAGAATGGTACCGTCCACGGGAATTTTTTCGCCGGGCCGCACGCGGATTTGATCACCGACTTGGATCTCTTCAATGGGCACGTCTGTTTCCTGGCCATTGCGGATAACGTGCGCGGTTTTTGCGGCCAAGCCGGCCAAACGGCGGACCGCTTCGTTTGCAGAACCTTTTGCCCGCGCTTCGAGCCATTTGCCTAAAATCACCAGCGTGATGATGACGCTAGCCGCGTCGTAGTACGTGCCGGTTCCCGTACCGGCAGCGCGAGCAAAGTTGGGATAAAATGTGAGGAGTGCGGAAAACGCATACGCAGCGCCCGTGCCAAGAGCAATGAGCGTGTCCATGTTTGCGGAAAATATCCGTGCTCCGGACCAGGCAGACAGGAAAAATTGTTTGCCAGACCAAAACATTACCGGCGTCACGAGGAGGAACAGCACAACGTTCGTCCACTGGTCAGAGATGCGTTCCAATCCAAGGATGTTTTTGAACGACGCAATGAGCACGATGACGGAAATGATTGCGCCAAACAGGAATTTTCGTTTCAGTTCCCGAATTTCTTCTTCCTTGAGCATCCGAGCATGGTCGTGTACGGCGTTGCCACTCTCAACAGTCAACATTCCACTGTCAACGGTTGGATGTTGATGGTTGATTTGTTGATTGTTGGAAACCGGAACGTCCGTGGCGAACAATGCTTTATAGCCGGTCTTTTTCACGGATTCCGCAAGATGCGATTCGTGGACAGTATCATCATGTTCTACCGTTGCTTTTTCCGTTGCGTAATTCACCGTCGCGTTCGTCACGCCGGGAACTTTTTTGAGATTGCGTTCGATCCGCACCGCGCAACTGGCACAGTGCATGCCGAGAATGGGAAAGGTGGTTTTGTTGGTCATGGGATAATGGCTATGTGGTAGGGTCATTCCGAACCGCCCCGAACGAACGTGAGGGGGTGAGGAATCTCCTCGTTCAGACAACGCGGATCTCTTGCCCCGCTCCGCGGAGAATCGGGACGATTGACGGGGAGAGGAACCTCCATGTTCTTGAAACGCGGATTTCTCCTCATCGCCTGCGGCGAATCGCCGATATGACCAGCATGGTTCCGCTTACAGCCGTTTGAACACGCTCATGATTTCGTTGACGGCCGTGTCCGTCTTGCCTTGCTTTATGTGCTTGACGGCACAGGAACGCAAATGTCGGTCGAGCACCAGCTCGTCCACTTTCCGCAGGGCTTGCTGTACCGCTTTTGATTGGTTGAGGATGTCAATACAGTAGGTATCGTCTTCGACCATCGAAAGTACTTTTTTGAGATGGCCTTGTGCTGTCTGCAGACGCCGCACAATTGCTTGTTCATGGATATGACGCATTGCTGTTCCTTTCCTCTTTATCCCAATCCCCCTGGGTAGGGGTATGAAAAGTCTAACACACCCTCACTGACACGGCAACAGGCAAACAAGTGTTCCAAACATACGCGTGCGCTTTCATCTCACTCAAAGCGAATTGCAATCGTATCTTTATCTCGCATAACGTAGCGGTCGAACTCGGTACTCGGCTGGCCATTCACGGTCATCGTGACCTGCCCATCAGGATCATTGCACTTGTCGAGAATACAGGTTGAAGAGAGGGGTTTGTTCCAGGCCTGAAAGAACTGGCCGAGTCGAAGGTCATCGATCGTCACGAGACCTTCAAATTCCAAATGAATCACCCCGCTTGCATCGTGGGTGTGAATAGGATTATGGACCGTTCCAATGCCCACGTTCGCCGGGATTTCTTGCTGCTGACCCTTGAGAAAAATCGTCAACTCTGGATGCCAGTGGAGTCCCTGGCGCGCAAGAATGTCGGAATCAGGAGTTTTTGGTCGTGATGCCGCGTACCAGATGAGACCGGCAAGAGATGCACTTGCTATGACAATCAACACTGCGGCTTTCAGCCATTTCTCCCCTAACCGCCATCGAGCCGTTGGCTGACCTTCCTCAGCATACTGCCGTTTACGGAGCATACGACGTTCATGCTTCGTCAATTTGGGGAAACTGTTTTCGTTGTTCATAGGAATGTTGTTTGAGACGAGAGGGAATCCGACATGCGCCGTTGGATTGTAACCGTCTGCTTGTGCTGACGAGTGATGCGAGCAGGAGCAATGTTGCGATCATGCTGAATTCGACGCCGCGGAAGGGGAAAAGAGTAACGACACCAGATAGACCCAAAAGTGAGAGCAATGCCGAGCCGCACGCAGCGCAGCCTATGCCGAGAAATCCGGTCACCACGCCACCAACACCCCCAAGACCGCTTTCGACGAGAACGGAATGAAGTCGTCGAAGCGAAAACACGAGGAGCGCCACATTCAGGCCAATGAGGAATGCATTCAGGACGGTGAAGAATGCGGACAGTAGGGTGTAGTTGGTACCAAAAGAGCCGAGGATGCTTGTAAAGTAGGACAGTTTTTCTTGCACCGGAATACTCGATGACGTAAGAATCGTCTTTGCCAACCCAAGATTCTGAATGTTGACCGAGAGTTCAAGAACAAGCAGTGTCGTGAATCCGGCTATAAGCCAGGACGACGGCCACCGGAACGCTGCACGCAGAGCATCCCGCACGGCAAGAAGGGATGTTTTCATCTTGCCCATGGACTACCGGAGTGCTTGATCAATCACGGTTTTGAATTGCGCAAACGGCAGTGCGCCGCTGATCGGCGTTGCTTTGCCCTGTGCATCGACGATGAGGTTGTAGGGCGTGCCGTTACCGCCAGCGGCTGTGGCATCTGCCAAATCTTCCTCCACCACACTCTTGTACTTCTCCTTGTCCACGCAATCGTTGAACTTCGCCAGGTCCTTCACGCCAGACTCTTTGGCATACTCAGCGAGTTTCGTGAGATCGAGGCCGTTATTGGATGGTGTCACCTCAAAAATCGTATCGGTGAATTCCCAAAACTTGCCCTGTTCACCGGCACACTCCGAAGCCTCAGCCTCTTTCTTGGCTTGTGAGTGCAAACTCTCGAGCGGGAAATGCCGATAGACCCAGTTGACCTTGTCACCGTACGTCTCCACGATTTGCTGCATCGTTGGATGATGCCGCTTGCAGAACGGACATTCAAAATCGGAATATTCGATCACCGAAACCTTGGCTTTGGGATTGCCGCGGATATGATCGCGCTGCGGATTGACTTTGCGAAAGTTTGTCACGGTCGCTGAACCAGTCGGTGCTGCAGACGGTGAAGGCGCTGCCGCAGCAGCTTGCCCACTACCTTTTGTCTTTGCCGCACTGCCACTACTCGTTGTTCCTTTCCCAACGCCCGAGCCAAGCAGAACAAGCAGGCCGAGAAGGCTCATCACCGCCACGGCCGATACGATGCCGAAGATGAAGGCGGTTTTCGGCGGTAGTTGGCCGAGAAAACGCTGATGGGAATCATGCTGCGTTGTGTTTTCCATACAGATATATGTTAGTGTTAAGAAACGATGTCTGCGGGTCGTTTGAAGGTGTAGTCACCGAGCGTTGCAATTTCCTTTCCGAACGCCTCCCAATCCACATTCTCGTTGTGCTCGATCTCGGTTTTGCCGGAGGCATAATCAACAGAGCAGGACTGGATCGCCGGATTTTCCAGCGCGACCTCTTCAATCAGCGCTTTACAGGAATGGCAGTGCGTTCCTTTGATGGTCAGAACTGTTTTCATGGTTGGTCTATGAACTTTGGACAATGAACTCCCCAAGCGGAGTGCCCATGCTGCACGTGAAGATCATTCGGCCTTCTTGCTTGGGCGTAAAGCGGACGGTGTTGATACCAAGATCGAGTTTCTTCACCACGCCGAGCATAGGAATGACAATCGTGCCCATGCAGCCACCTAAGCGAACCTGGTCATCAATGGTCCATTCGACGGGAACGCCCTTTTTCACGGTAAACGAGTTCGGGTAAAATCCCTGTTCCCGGCTGACGGACATAGAGACTTTTTGCGCCGGGCCGGATTCGGCAGCGCCTTGCGCGTCATCAACACAACGCTGTTTCTCTGGATCGCAGGCGGGAATTTCGGGGCCAATCGTTGTGGGCTGGATAGAACCGTCGTTCGCCACGACCGTGATTGCGGCGCCTGCTGTGGTCATGCCCATAGGACAACTGAAGCGGAACGTTCCGGCGCTTGTTGGCGTAAACGAGATGAGCGTTGTTTCTGACGACGAAAGATATTGCTGGATGTTGAGATCGGGTGCGATGAGTACGCGGGCACATCCCCCTGCCCTGCTGGCATCGACCTTCCACTGGACAGGAACGCCTTGCTGCACCGTAAACCGCGCCGGCGCATAATCGTAGCTGTTGACCGTCATGTCGATTATTTGAACACCGTTCTCGACCCGAACATTTGGATTCGTCGCGGTTGCCGCGGCTGTTTTTTTTGCGTTCGGAACACCGATGACCGAAAACCCAGCAAGTGCGATGCCGTTCCGGATGTTGGTCATGCCCAGCAGAAGGACGACCACGCCTGCGGTTTTCAGAAAGTATCGCTGTGTTTTTCCTTTCGTGAAGCTGGAGATCGCAGAAAGCGAGAGCAGCGCCGGCAATGTTCCGAGGCTGAAGACGAACATCGTCAGCGCGCCGGCTTGCCAATCCCCTTTTGAGAGAACGTAGAGCTGCAGCGCCTGCGTGAATCCGCACGGCAGAAAGAACGTCGCAGCGCCGAGGAGGAACGGGCCAGCCTTGCGTTTGCCCGACGCGGAATCGTGAATCCGGTGACTCAGGAACTTCGGCATCTTGGGTTGAAACCGCCGCAGCACAGGGAAGAGATGGAGCAACTGGAAACCCAGCAGAATCATGACAAGGCTTGCGATGATCGTCATCATGCCCGTCGCTTTTGTCGACAATGTCAACATGGAACCGAGCGCGCCTACCATCCCGCCGAACACAGTGTATCCGGCAATCCGGCCGATGTTGAAGAGCAGGTTCGGCTTGAACCGCTGTGCGCCGGTCAGGTTTGGGTTGTTTTCGGCATACTTTGCGGACACGGCAACCAGCAGGCCGCCGGTGACGGCAAGGCAGCTCGACACGGCAGCAACGAGTCCGATGGCAAACACGAATCCGTAGCTCATGGAGTCTTGAACGCCGATGTCGGGAACAAGCTTGAATTGCCGCAGCACGAGATATGCAGCAACGACAATGAGAAAAATCGCGCCTGTTTCCCAGTGGCCTCCTTTGTGTTCCTCTTTGGTTGCAGGAACAGTACCGGTGACGACCGTGTACCCATGCCCGTCAATCGCCTTTTGCAGTTCCCGCATGTCGGGAACGCGGCTACAGTGGATCTGCGCTTTTCCTGTTGCGTGGTTAACGTTGACACGTTCCACGCCCGGGACTTTTTTGAATTTTCGCTCGATCATCACTTCGCAAGCAGCGCAGTGCATGCCGCGGATCGTAACGTCGAGTGTATGCTGTTTGTCAGACATAGAGAGAGTAAAAATAACGTAACACAACAAACGTCCTCAACAAAAGAACGGATGTGTTACGCGTATACGCGGCGATGCAAAATCCCCTGTGCAAACAATTGCGGCAGGAATCGGAACAGCGCAATGCCAGGACTATGTTCCCGCAATCGTCTGCGCCGGTACTGCTGAACAACAAGAAGTTCCGGCAAAACTGACACGGCGAGAACGACAAACGCAATGCTGATGACGCTGAGCACTACGAGTCCGGTGATCATGCGTTGCCAGATCATGATATGCTCAAAAATCTTCATTGGACACACAGAAGCCTGCTCGCTCATAAACGCGCAGTTGCTCATACTACCGTTGCTGCTCATTCGCATGGAAAACGACAACCCAAACAGTGCAAGTGTGGAAAACGCAACAAGGATCGTCATCGCGATATGACGTCGGAATCCTCTGAATATACGGCTGTGTGTGTACCGCATAGCTCTATGGTACGCTTCACGGGAACAGAATGTCAACCTCCCTTTTGAACAGCAGTGCGCCCTCTCGTGGTTTCCATGCAACTTCGTGATTCGGATGTCCATAGACTCTGTTTGATATTTCACGACGAAATAAATCCAGCGGTCAATGTTAAAACACGCAACATCCACTGGCGTTGCTGTGCTTTTTGCATTGTGCATTGTATGATTTCGGCAAAACGGCGTTTGGTCATCAGGAACTCGTCAATTTCTCGAGTTCCTTCATCAGCGTATCGTTGTGGATCGCCATGTTTGGATCATCAAAGACGTGACGGACAATCCCCTGTTGGTCAATGATCACATACGTGTGTCCCGGCAACTGCCCATAGTGCATGGAGGATTTTGTTGTCAGTGCGCCGTATGCCGAAGAGGTTTGTGCGTCCGTGTCGTGCACAACCGTTGCCTGTGCAAGCTCCGGCATCTTCTCGACCGCTTTTTGCCATGCAATTGCGCTATCCGTGACGACAGACAATGCAACGGTATCCGGCTGCTGAAAGCGTTTGTCTTGCCCCAGCGACGCAACCTGGTTCCAACACGCGGGGTAGCACATAATGCCTTCGTTAAAAAACAGCACAACTTTTTTGCCCTTGAGACCGGCAAGTGAATAGGTAGTGCCGTTGCTATCAGATAACGAGAAGTCGGGCGCCGGCTTCCCTACCATGTCTGAAGGGTTAGCTGCGCTGTCCTGATTTTGTGTGCTCGTCGAGGATCGCTGGTTTGATAGGCCGATGTAGATGAGCCCGCCAGTAACCACGATAGTCAGCATGATTGCGATGATACCGCCAGTATTGCTGCGCGGGTGATCGTGTTTATTCCTATGACTCATGGTGTTGTTCCTTTCGAAAGAGATATATAACGCGAAGAAAAAGCGCGATGAAAAAAAGCACAAAGACGGTAGCCCATCCCGCCTGCGGCAACAGATCGACAACTCCCTGGATCGCCTGGAGGAATTTCGTGAGCGCAATATTGATGGTGACCTGATACCCGGCGTGCGATGCCAGTCGGTTTCCCATGGCGAGCGTCAGTGTCAGCGCCCCCATGCCGATGAAGATGATTCCCGCAACGGCATCGGTCACAGTCAGGTGAATGGTTTTGCCAAAGAACCGATACGAGAAAGGCTTTCGCAAGCTCATAAGCCGTTGTGTTGCCTTGGTCCGGTCAATGAGTGAAGCAAGAATAAAGAGCGGCGAAACCATGCCAAGCACGTAGCTCATCGTGTACATGACGCCGAGGAAGATGGATCCGGGAAGCACGGAAAGCGCAAGAACGCCGGCAAGCACCGGCGCGCAGCATGTTGTCGCAACGCCCGAGAAAATGCCGAGGAGCAAAACCGAGAAGGGATGATGGCTGCGCAGCGTGGGGTTGATATGGAACGGCAGCGACCAGCGCAAACCAACCACCATGCTGATCCCTAAACCAAGCAGCATGGCGCCGCCAAGCGAGAAAATGATGTTATGGTACCGGCTGAGAAAATGGCTGAATGCCGCCGACCCCAGCCCAAGCGGCAAAAAGACAAGCATGATCCCGAGAAAATAGATGAACGTCATGAGGAATACTTTTCTGCGTTCTCGGAAGATAGAACCAAGATATGATGGCAGCAGTACAGTGATGCAACACGGTGCAAAGAGAGCAGCGATACCGGCAACAAACGCTGCAACCATGGATGTACCGACGAGTAGGTTCATGGTTTCTCCCTTTCTGATGTACCAGCTGCGCTTTGAACGGTTGCGATTGGTTGTTCACGGAGGACAGATTTCTTTGTCGTACTCTGCATACTCAAAAACACGAGGACAACGATAAGCGCCGCAACAAACAGCACAATGGCAATGACAAGTTCTCGCGCAAGCGTAGTCCGGCGCGGCTGGGTCGAAACAGCAATATATTGATCCGGCTTTTTGATAAACTGCTGTTTGCATCCTTCCGCGCAAAAAAGGTATCTGACGCTGTTGTGCTCCCAGGCGATCGCTCCAACGTTCTCGCTGACTGTCATGCCGCATACTGGATCGCGCGTTTGTGTGATGATTGGATTCATAAGGGGAATGTCAAGAAAATATTAATGGCAAGATGGGTGATCGTCGCGATGTGACTCGTCTTTTGGCGGTGGAGCATCGGGTGGTGTACTTTTCTGGTTTGCTTTTTTCGAAAATCGCATCACAACCCAATGTACAAAGAACATGCCGCCGAGGGCGATGACAATCCAGACGACAGAAAGCTTTCGGCCCTGGCCCGCAAACGAAATGATAACAAGCGGCAAAGCGCACGCCAGCATCATGAGCCACATCATTTTCGAATCGTGTTGTTGATGATCATGCATAAGGTTTCGATAGTTATGAGGTAAGATTTTCCCATTCAAACGTCCGCTCCGGCACGCCGCCGAGATCACGGATGGTCAGGCTTTTGGGGGGCGCTGCAAGGACATCGAACTTGAGCGTTCCGCTTCGGTGATGGCCACCCGGCGGATCGCCTTCCCACGCCGTGGGACGCACAACGCGGCCAGATGTGTCGGTCAGCGATGAAACGGCCACCATATCTTGCGTCACACCTTGCACATGATTGTTGATTGCAACATCAAAATCCAACGAACCATCGGCATTGCGCCGTGGTGTCACATCAACCGTCATGCCGCCTTCCGTGTTCGTCTTTGTTTGTGACTCTGTCTTCGCGCTTGTTGTTCCGACGGACACCGTTTGGGATGCGGCCTGTTTGGGATCAGCGCCTTTCTGTGTTTGCGCCTTGTCCTGTTTGCCCGTCAGGAGAAACACCAATCCAACCACGACGAGAAATACGGTAATCACAATTGTGTTATTCAGGAACGGTTGTGGGGTTCCGCAATCCATTTCTGCGCCCATATGCTGTTGCGCTTTAACGATCCTCCTCGCGATGACAATGATGCCGAAAGCATTGAAGAGAAGTCCAACCCAGAAGAACTGCGCCTGGTACTGCTCAACAAACACAGCAACGCCGGATGCGCTGATAAGCGGCAGAATATTTGCCAGATAATGCACACAGCAAGAGATCATTGAGGCGGTCGACGTGCCTCCCGTCACTGCCATGATTTTTTTCGATGCGCGTTTGGCGATCTCGCGAAGGTAAACAAACATGCCCACCTGCACGCCAAAGCCAATTGCCAGCAGAACAAGATAGACCCAGTAGTGTGCAAACTGATCCTTTGTTTTTGCCCAACCGGAAATGCTGGTCACGAGCACGATGAAGAGCACGAGAAGAGCGTCCGTTGCGATGATACCGGCAATAAATGGGCGTTGTTTCATGGTTACTTCCCTTTTGTGAGTCCGTGCATCCCATCCGCACCTGCTCCGCCGTGCGTCGCGTGGCCAATGACCGAGCCATTACCGGTGGCCAGGAGATAATCTTCCACCGCGCCTTTGGGATACCAGACTGCCTGCCAGCGGAATGCTTCACCAAGAAGCTGCGCATCAGAATACTTTGCGCCGTACGTCTGGAGCATGTACTTGAAGAATCCTCGTGCCGCTTTTGCATGCGCGCATCCGCACCGCCTGTTGTGCGTAACATTCATTGGTTCTCCACAACAGTAATTGCAGGGCAGCGTGTCAGTTATTGTGTTGTATCGGGTCAGCAGTGCTCCGGTGAGCTGTATACTCTGTTCGTATACACCCCACTGCTCCTCTGCCTGAACCGCTTCGCTAAACGAAATGCCATTGGGAGCGTAAAACGGCGAACCGGTGCCAAGCATGACCACTTTAGCGTCAGCAACTGGATCCTTGGTTTTTGGGTTCGCCGGCATTTCACTGATTGTCGGTTGTTCTACCAGGCTCGTTGTTTTTCCATCGGGGTTGATCTTCGGCGCAATGATAATCATGGCAGAAGCAGACTTTACGCCGAAGAGTGTTTTGAGCACTGACCCGCGAACGGCAGAAACGGATTTTGGAATCATTGCTCCGATGAAGAATTGATTTGTTGCCAAAAGCGCAATGATAATCCAAACGGCAGTGCGGATCATGACAGCATTGGTTTGATGGTCGGCGTCCACAAACCAGCCTGACACTTTGTAATGTGGTATTCGTGGCATAGACATGGTTGATGCTGTTAACAACCGCCAACCTGACCCTGCAAGTCAGACGTTGATCCGGACTGTGACGATGGCGCAGCAGTTGATGCCGACGTTGAAGCTGCGGCGGATGCTTTTGGTGTAAGCTGACCTTTTAGGCGAAGAAGTTCAACCGTCTGGAAACCGGCAATAACGGTGATCAACAACAGCGCCGTCACTTGCCAATTTGGCCTGGGGATTCTTAGCATGATTGGCTTAGGGTCCGGCACTTGCTCATGCTCATGTCCCTCCCCCACGTGGGGATGGTGCGAATGGATTGTATGTGTATCGTGCATATTTGAGTCCTTTCTTAATTATGGTGATGTATTGGTTGAGGTATTATTGTTCTTGTATTCAACGACCTTCTTCGAGGCCAGGTCGTAATACGTGCCCATTTGTTCCTGACCTGTGCGGAAAATATATGTTCCGTCTGATTCGATTGTGCCGACGTTTTTCCAAATATTATCGAAACCGCTGTACGCCTTCATGTCGCCGCTGAGGAGAACGGTTGGCGTTGAAACCAGGGAATATTGTTTCACAAGTTGCTGCCCCTCGACATCCAAACGGTCGACGGTTTTTTCGCTGCGGGGAATCATGCCGTACTTTGCGAGAATATTCCGATTGATAGACGGATCGTAACACGTTGTGCACTGTTTTTCTGTGATGTATGTCACATCAAACTCACCGCGGATTTTGCCGTCTGCTATTGCCATGTATGGAGCCGGCAGTGCATTCCCGACAAAATCCTTGTCCTGTTGCTTTCCGTACTCCCGCATCTGCGGCAACGCTTTTAAAAGTTTTTCTACCTCACCTTGCAGAATGAAAGCCGGAGCACGCTGCAGTTTGTACCGCTCGATCAGTGATTTTCCTTCGGGCGATGTTGTATTGACCGTTTGGACATTCGTGATGTTGACCTTTGTATTCTGTTCGATTGTATTCGTAAGTTTGGAAACGTCGTAGCATGTGGCGCAATCTGCGGCGAGAAGCTTGATCAAACTGATATTTGCCGGACGCAGTTCTTCAGCTGCTTGCTGCTTTGCCTTTTGTACACTAGCGTCCATGACACGCAGGGTGGTAGCGCCGACGGAAAAAAAGACAATCGCAACAAGAAAGAGCGCAAAATATCCCAGGCCAGTCAGCCGTGATGGTTTTCGGGCATGATGTTCTTCTTGGAATGCTGTTGGTAATACTGGGTCGGTCATAGGCAGAAAACTAGTGATAGAATATCGTGTGACAGAACTGCATGAGTGGAGAATAGTTGATGAAAAATAAAAAACTCCCGGTAAGGGTTAATCGGATGCATCAGAAAGGTGCGCCGCTACACGCGGGGTTTCTTCAGCATCCTAGATGACCGACGGACTGTGTTCCAGCAGAGATAACCAACGATGGCGACCCCTGCGTACAGCAATATCCTGATCTTTTCTCGATTGAATGTTTGTACGGTATGCGCCTCCACCAGCCGCGGAGAGTAACGCTGCAAGAGAAAAGACGACGAGAAGCAACAAGAGTGTTAACATTTGTCCGGGTTGGAATACTCCTGCAATAAGCGACCGCAGTGTATTCGCATGAAAGGTAATTGCATCCGATGTCGTCGTGTTGGGACACACAGCGCCCCGGATCGTTGCAGCAATGCACATGTGTCCCTCCCCCTCATGCATACCGGTCCACCAGAACATGGTGACGACAAGAAAGCCCGTAAGGGCAAAGATTCCGATGATTTTTCGTGCTGGATGTTTGCGCATAGATGAGGATTTTTCGGTTGAGTGCATGAAATCCAACCTACACCGACGATACCACCTGCATTGTTGCATGTCAAGCGGCAGCATGGCTCGCCTCTGTTTCTTTGCGCCCGTTAGCCCGATTAGAGAAACCAGTGTGCAAGGAATGAGCGAACGGGTCGGTTTTGAATAAAACATTTTCCTGAGAATTTGCTGAAATTGAAACTTTTTTACGTTTTCGCCTGCCTCGCTCAGCGGTACGGGATCTTCCTCCGTTGATATTCCAGCAGAAAGCCGGCCATGAACATTCATATCTGAGAGCAAACCATCCACTTTTCGCATCAATCTCAGGAACGCGCTCGATAAACCACTGAGGGCGAAACCGACTTCGGCTCCCATCTCATAAGGCAACGCACTTGCAAAGATTGGCGCGGGGTTGACGAACTTGCCATTGATCCGTATTCTATTGAAGCATTCCGGAGTAGCTCAACGGTACCCCGCACCAGTCACTCGCTCTGCTCGTTTCGGTACGGGGCAAGGAGCAAACTTTCATTGTCAATTCTCTCTATTTTCTTCAACACCGCTCCGGAGTAGCTCAACGGTAGAGTCCCGCCATGGCGAACATGTGACGAATTATGTACACGGTTTATATACTCGGGAATTATCAAGGAAGAAAATACATTGGTCATTCCAGTGACGTAGGACACCGTCTTGGACAACAATGAAAACAGGGTATTTTCTACAAAGAATCGTGGGCCATGGATGTTAATTCGATCATTCGAATTTCAAACTCGGAGTGAGGCAATGAAATTTGAACGCCAGCTCAAAAGACAAAAGGGAGGAAATTCTATCAAACGATTATTGAAAGGCAACGAGCGCAATGCTCCGAGGTAGCTCAGTGGTAGAGCGGTCGCCTGTTAAGCGATTGGTCGCGAGTTCGAATCTCGCCCTCGGAGCAGTGCGCTGGTAATCCAATAATTCGCAATGGCGGGATTAAGGCGATGGGTTTCGATCCCCCGTGGATCGAAACGGGCACGAGCGAGACAAGGCTAAAGGCCGAAGTCGAGCGACAAGCAAACCATTGGTTTGCTTGGTGCCCCGGATGTCGGTTCTCCCGCAACTGCTATTCAATTCAATTGAGGCGGGATCCCGCTCCGCGGGAGAATCCGACCTCCGGAGCGGTGTTGAAGAACTCATCTTGTTGTAATTTCGGTTCGCCTGCCCCGCATATGACCCTGAGTCTATCGAATGGTCGAAGGGGAGTTGTGCGGGGAATCCGAGCTCCGGAACAGTGTCTGCGAGTTTGCATGTGAGTATCGGTAATGTGTATATCCGATCTCCGGAGCCACAGTATCTGTTGTAGAACGTTCTCTCTTGTATGAAAGAATGTTTTTGAAAATGTCTGAACGCGTTTCTCTGCAATGTTGGCACAACGGCGAAGCAAATGGTATGATGCGCGATGGAATGATCGTTGACCATTCCATGCAGCAAGAATTTTTGTCCATGGCAAAACCAACCATCAACATCCTCGTCGTCTTTTACTCCTTTGCCGGCCACACCGCGCAGTTGGCAAAGCATATTGCCAAAGGCTCAGCGTCAGTGGATAGCGTGAGGGTTGACGTGAAACAGGTTCCAGAGCTGCTACCGGACAGCTTTTTTGCGAAAAATGAAGCGTTGCAAGAAGCCCGTCGCGAGTTTGCAAATATTCCCATCGCTACGATAAGCGATCTGATTAAAGCAGACGGAGTCGCCTTTGGCACGCCGGTTCATTTTGGAAGTTTTGCAAGCCAGCTGAAACAATTCATTGACCAGCTCTCGCCCGTCTTTACAAAAGGAACATTGCTCAACAAACCCGCTGCGCTCTTTACCAGTTCCGGTTCGACGCACGGCGGCGAAGAAGTTGCCCTGCTCTCGCTTATGGTTCCCTTATTGAACTTGGGGATGCTTCCGATCGGCGTTCCGTACCCAGTGCAAGGAGCCGGGCCGGAGTTTGATGCGGGATCGCCTTATGGCGCGATCTTTGTCAGCGGACACAAAGGCGAGAAAAAGCTGAGTGACGGAGACGCAAAAGTCGCGCAACTTCTTGGTCGCAGGCTTGCCGCGGTGACAAAAGTCATGAAGCGCGGTATTGATGCGTGTCCGGATTGCGCGTTTTTGGCGCAGCAGTACGACTAGTGTGTTAACAGCTTGTTGTTATGGTAAGAGAAGTATTTTCGGGAGGTTGGAATCCTGATATTGATCCAGTGGTTCGTACCGGAGAACGCACTTCTCGCCTTACCGAATTCCTGAAAAAATTTGATTTTGCTGTTTTGCGATCACTTCTCGAACAATATGCGCAACGATCACAGCAGCAAGGAGACCGAAACTTTTTAGATGCGGAATCGGTTTTTGACAGTTACTCTGGAGATGCCGTCTTCAGTTCAGCTGAGAATATAATAGGCTTAAATGCATACGTAGATGAAGATCCGGATGCGAATTATTGTAAAGTCGCAGAATCGCTTGTCCATGAAGAGCTGCACGCCATAACAGATCGTTCACACCATTATGATTACATCACGGGGTATCATAGGAAGCAAGCTTTTCGACTTTTTAATGAAGGGCTGACGGAAAAACTTGCACAGGAAGTTACGGCAGCGTACTTATCTGCAACTGCTGCGGTGTCAAAAGAAAAATGGCCGGAATTTGACAAATACCCGGTCGCTCGAAAATTCGTGGACTACATTCTGGACAGATTGGCAGATGCACTTTCCATATCCCGTGAAACGCTCTGGCAAGCTTTGATCAGGGGGATGTTCCAAAATGAGAGCCTACACGATAAAGAACTTCAGGATCTTTTTGAAGAGACATTTTCCCCGGCGTTTTTTCGTGTTCTGGAAAAAGCAGAGTCAGAAGAGGAGCTTGAAAAAGCCATGCAGCAAAGTGGGGGTATTCAAGCATTTGCTGGCAGAATCAGAAAGTGGTTGAGGTTGTAAGAAAAGTCGAAGTTGTACCAACTGCTCGTAGTTACTGATATTCACACATCTCCTTAGCGTATCTTGGCCTTTCGCGGTACAATGA
>CAYINT010000010.1:0-10766 GCA_964364875.1 uncultured Gammaproteobacteria bacterium
CGGGCTTGCCGATACCCAAGAGTATGCAAGGCCGCAGCGTCAGGCCATTATTGACGAAGGAAGTGAATGTGGCAATACAACCAAACAACGCCGCGGGGACAACAACCGTCCGGCCAAGGATAGAGAGAAATCCTGTCAGCGCATCCGGCGTTGTCGCGTTTCCCGTCACGCCAACGACAAAAAACACAAAGAGAATATAGAACAACGCTGATACGGTCATTGCCGTGATGATGACGGCACGAGTCAGCGGTTTGCTGTTATTGACGAGTTCCGCTGTTTCGGGAACCAATGCCATGCCCCAAAGCGAAAACACGATGACGCCGTATGATAAAGGCAAGGCAGTCCATTGCGTAGCGGCAAGATTCGCCGTCACAATATGCGGAACCGACGCTCCAAGCAGATAGAATGCGATGATGAAAAAAATCGCCATGAGCGCAAAATCCAGCCGCGCCACGCTTCGCGCTCCGCGAAGAATCAACAGTATGCCCGCGAGAAAGAACAGAAATGTCGCAGAAAAAGGCGTGATGTGGAACCACGGACTGAAAACAAGCCGGAGAAAATTCCCGCCGATGATAAGGTACGCAAGCAAGGAACCCAGCATGCCGACCGTTGATACCGCAAGGCTTGCCCATTTCCACTTTTCGCCGATGTACCTGCTGACATATCCGGGAATCCGGTCGCGTTCTTTTGTCCCCACGACAACACGCGCAAATCGGATATGGATGGCAATAATGACCGGCGTGAGAACGAAAAAACCCAGCACGAGGGGGATGAAACCAGTTTTTGCGCCGATGTACGGTAAACCAAAAAATCCGACGCCGATAATCGTCGCCATAAACGTTCCTAGCGAGAGGAGCGGATTCGGTGTATGTGTTTGTGGCATGAACTATTTCAGGCCGGTTCAGTTGCAGCTGGCGGCTTTTCTATTTTCCGTGTTTTGTCATTAAAAATCAAGCCCTCACGATGCACACCGCAAAAGTCTGCCGAGACCGATGTCTGTTTGTTGTCGGTGTTGTACGAAAGCGCCACCCGAACATCTTCTCCGGGCTGCACGAACTGTCCTTGCTGTAACCGTTCTCTAAAAATGTCCGTAAGAACGGGCTGCAGGACTTCGGAATGTGAAACAGTGAGAATATGAAGACGCTTTCCTTTCGTTTCCGCGTGACGGTTGAGATAACTCAGCCAGTGTAGTACGCGTTCTGCACGGCGACGAACTCTCGTTGGTGGTTCGATATTTTCAGGATCATTTGAAAAGCGCACATCTTGCTGATATGCAATCTCAGCAGGAATACCTTCCTCTTTCAGCTTGTCCCATTCATATTGCATGGCTACAGTATCTTTTTGGTCAAGGCTCCGCAACGACGAAAGCGTTGTAACGGACCGATATGTGATTCCACGTTCCTGCAGAATTTGTTCAAGAATTCTTATCGAAGCCTGGGCGCGCCATCGTGGTGATGTCCAAAGAACAACTATTTCCTCAGCCGGGTCAATGCTATAAACGATGCGTTCTGCTGTCTGGCGAACCTGTTCCACGCCCTCGGGAGTGAGATCGTCCTCTTGTTCTTGCGCGTAGTTTTCTTTATATGTGGAGCGGCCGTGCCGAAGAAAATCAACAACAAGGATATGTTCCCGTGATTCTCCTTCTTTCTCTTCGGGTTGTGGCTCTCCTTCACGCATCGCTAAGTTTTGAAAAAAGTTGAGGGCAGTTATGTAATATTTTGTTACGAATCACTGTTTCCATTTCAGTTTTGGAATGGTAGTCCGTATTATTAATTTCAACCACAGGAATATTGTTTTCTCGCAAAAGTGCAGTAAACAGTCCTCCAAAATCATCGATCGCGTAGAGTTGCAATACTTCTTGCGAAATATCAGAACGGCTCTGTAGCCGTTTTTGCCGAACTGTGTCGTCGGAATGAACGTGAATGCAGAGAGCAAGGCGTTTCAGAATACTCGCCGGAAACGTTTTTTCGCGAAAACTTTTTGCAAGAAATGTGTACGAAAAATCCACATTTGCCGAAGGAGAGTTTTTTGGAAACCCATTCTTCCCTGCAGCAAGTTCTGCTAAAACAGGCGTGGAACTTTGTGCGACAGTATTGAGACGCGCAAAAAAATCTTGCCACATCCATAGTACGATATTTTGTCCGGTCGCAATACAGGGGAATGGGCGAATACTGTCCCCCATTGCGTGGGAATGTCCTTGGCCTGTGTGGCAGACACCAAGACGTTCTTCTGCCTCAAGAGGGTGAACGTGATTGATCCCTCCTGTCTCTTCGTGGTCCCGCGCTACTGCTTGTGCCACGGAGTCGTAATCGCTAACAAACGGAAAAGGGCCAAGCGCCTTTTGTGCGGCATTCAGATATGACGTCTTTCCATCGACAACACGGCCGGTAAAAAGAATGATCGTGCGCTTGGAAAACACAGAGGCTTGGTTACTCTTCCGAACAACAATCTCCGCCGCAGCAGTCAGCCTTTTCCTTTTCATCAGCGCCCTGATTGCAGCTCCCGCAGCAGGATTCTTTGTTCTCGCTGTCTTTTTCCTTGTCGTGCTTGTGTTTGTCGTGCATAGATTATGGAACAATGATCTGCCGCAATCCTACTCCAAAACGGAAGAAAATGCAACTCTTGCAATCTTTGGGAACTATGAAGACCGTGTTTTCTGCTCCACTAGTTTTTTGAACTGCTCGACCATCGGCACTTGTTCTGCTTCGACACCGTACTGCTCTGCCGTGTCATAGGAACACCAGTCCGCGATGAGGATTGAGGAAAATATTTTCTCAAAGCGGGAACGGCCGGCAATCTGTTGCATCTCGACGGACAAACCCCGTTCTCGCAGAAGTTGAGCAAGAATCTCCATTCTGGCTTTGTTGCTGGGATGATCCTCGTCATCCATAAGAAAAATCCAGTGAAAGTGTTCAGCAAGCGCCTTTGTCCCGCCACGGGCGTCAAAGCCGGTCATTTCGTTGTGATTGAGTTCGGGGATAATATTGTAGAAAGCGGGAATTTTTCCGGTCTCGTTGAACTTGATTTTCCAGTTGTACGCGACGGCCTGGTTCCGCGTCGAGGAATAGATAATGGGAACCTTGTTTGCGAGAACGCTGGCAAGCCGCTTGCCCTCTTCCTGCGCTTGTGGAACATTGAGTTGCTTCGCGAGCGCTGTTGCTTCGTTTGTCCCTGCTTCGTCGCCAAGCAGCGCAAGGTGTCCCATGATACTCAACCCGAGAGCGGAACGCGGCTGGATATTTGTATCGGGCATCTGCACATAGGGCACGCCGTCGCGTTGTGCCAGATCAATAAGCGTTTTGCCAAGAGAGATTGCGGCAACTGCATAGCCCTTGCCAACTGCATGCTTGTACGCATCAATGACTTCTTCGGTTGTTCCGGAATAGGAACTGGCAATGATAAGCGTCTCCCGAAGCTCCTCTTCGAGCCGTGCAGGAAATCCATAGTCGCTGTGCACAGTCAGTTGCAGCGAAGGCTTCCATGCCTGTAAAATGTTTGCGGCCAAATGCGAACCGCCCATGCCGACAACCAATACCTTTTTTTTACGCTGGAGCCGACTGGCGTTTTCAACAACGGGCTGATACGAAAACTGGGCTGGAAACTCCATGATTGCTTTGTACATTCCGTTTTCGGTCATGAATGTCGAATTATAGTTGTGCTGCAGCGTCGTCAATAAGTTTTTTCAGGCCGTCGAAGTTACTGGGCGCGTTCTCGACTTTTTTGCCTTGTAAGTAGAATGTCGGCGTGCTGTCAACGCGGAGCGCATCACCGGATGCAACATCCTCGTTGACCGCTTGTGTAACAGCATCGCCCGTGAGGTCGGTTTTGAATTTCTCGGAATCCAATCCAAGATCTTTTGCATAACTCGTGAACATATCAACCGGATTGCCAATTCCCGACCAAGCGCTTTGATGCTCAAACAAGTAATCATGCATCTCCCAAAATTTGTTTTGTATGCCGGCGGCTTCAGCTGCTTGGGCCGCGAGTTGCGCATTTTTATGCACAGTGCGGAGCGGATAGTTGCGGTAGACAAAACGGAGCGTTTCGGCTGTCTCTTGCTTCAACCGTTTCAGGAGTGGATAATAAAAATCGCAGGCGGGACACTGGAAGTCGCTGTATTCTAGCAGTGTGACTTTTGCGTCTTTCGGGCCGGCCGACCAGTCCGAATCGTTGACCGTGACCGTGTCTGATGACGTCTTCACGGTACTGGCCTTGCCTCCTTTGGAACCCATGGCAATACCGACAATGCCTGCTGCAACCAACACTATAAGCGCAACAACACCGATCCAGATTATCACCTGTCTGCGCTTTTTTGCGCCGTCGGCTTGTTGCAGCCGTTCCTGCTTGCGGAGTTCTCTCCGTTCCCGCTTCGTCAATCGTGGTTCTTCGTCCATAAGAAAACGAGATCAATAACCAACCTTAGTGTACCATAGGATCTGACTCAGAAACAGTGGGGAAATTCAACAAGCCATTGTTCGATAGCGTCCGTCAGCGGAGTCTTTTCGTCGCTGGCGAGGAGAATTTTCATTCTTTGGAGTTTTTGATCGCCACCATGCTGATTTCCACTTTCGCGCCAAGCGGGAGTTCTTTGACGCATACGGTTTCGCGGGCAGGAAACGGCTCTGACATATAACTGCCGTAAACTGTGTTCATGGAACCGTATACGGACATATCGGTCACATAGATTGTTGTTTTGACAACGTTTTCGAACGAAACGCCCGCTTCCTGTAAAATTGCCTGGAGGTTTTTCATAATTTGATGTGTTTGCTCCTCAATGGTTCCGTCGAGTAGCTTCCCATCGATATTTAGCGGAATTTGGCCTGACGTAAAAATCATATTCCCGTCTACAACTGCTTGCGAAAAGGGACCGATCGCTTTGGGAGCGTTGGATGTTTCAATCTTCGTTTTCATAGAAAAAGTTGATAGTTGTTCTAAGATGTACTGAGTATACCACCTTTGACAGAACGGACAATTTTTCGTACTGTGAGAAGGCTTTGGGGGTATGGTCCCGTCATCCGAAAGGATAAACTCCGTTGGTAACGCAAGCGGCGAGTCGGGGCATAGCGCAGCTGGTAGCGCGCTTGCATGGGGTGCAAGAGGTCGTGGGTTCAAATCCCGCAGCCCCGACCCGCCGCTTAGAACAATCTAAAGTATGCACGGGGGTCGAGTCTACAAGTCCCGCCATCCGGCGGGACGCGGGACGAGACTGGTACGGTGATGTTGCCGAAGGCAATCGACGTACCCCGGAGCATGTGGTCGCAGGTTCTCCGCCACATTCTCCATCCGAAGGATTCAAAGGATGGCGGATCCGCCTCCAGCGGAAAACCCTATCACGCCGACTCAGGTCATAGACGAATGTACAAAGTCGCATAGCGAAAGCGGGCGGGGTACAAGAGGACGTCGCTCCTCAAAATAGGTTCGCGCAGCGTTTAACATTCCTGACCAAATATTTATCTTCGTCGATTCATGAACAACATTCCATTCTTTCGACTCATTTTTTTCTGCTTTGCTCTCATGGGCATTTTTTTTACTGCCGTCCGGCCCGTTCTCGCCGATGAGGTGAATGAGAATGCATCGCCTGGCGCAATGGAACAGCAACTCGACACAACATTCAGCGAGCGTCCTCTCAGCCCTCCCGCTCCGCCGGCGTATTCCCGTGGCAAAGTCGTGTTGATTTTGGATGAAAAGGAAGTAGAGATTGATGGTCAAAAGACGTTTACACAGCGCGTCCAGGTCAAGCTTTTGAGCGGTGATGAGAAAGGAACAACCGTTACGCTCGATCACGGCGGCGAGTATATCATCAAGGGACAGCAAAAAGTCCGCAAAGGCGAGCGAGTCGTTGTCGCATCGGCTGAGAACGGCGGCAAGCAGGAATATTTCATCATTGACCAATACCGTCTTCCCGCGCTGCTCTGGATTTTTCTCGCTTTTGTTGCGCTTGCGGTCTATTTTGGCGGAAAACGCGGGATCACGTCGCTTATCGGCCTCGTCATTAGTATTTTTATCTTGGGTAAGTACATCGTCCCGAATATCGTGTCAGGAACAAATCCGTTTCTCGTCGGTTTGGTCGGCGCTGTCATCATCGCGCTCATTGCGCTCTATGTCGCACACGGTTTCAACAAGCGCACAACAATTGCATTGGCGAGCACGCTCATCACGATCGGTCTGGCTGCGCTGCTGTCCATTGCTTTTGTGACATTTGCAAAACTGTTTGGAACCGGCAGCGAGGATGCCCTCTACGCGCAAACCGGCATGCTGCAGAATCTTGATCTGCGGGGATTGCTGCTTGCCGGCATCTTGATTGGAACGCTCGGCGTTTTGGACGATGTCACAACCGGTCAGACTGCAGCCGTCGAAGAGATTCAGAAAGCGAATGGCACATTGTCTATGCGGGAGCTGTACGCGCGCGGCCTTTCCGTCGGGCGGGAACATATTGCTTCGCTCGTCAACACGCTTGCGCTTGCCTATGCCGGCGCCTCTCTCCCGTTGTTTCTGCTTTTTGCGACAAACCAAACACAGCCCCTGTGGGTCATTGGGAACAGTGAAGCAATCGCCGATGAAGTCGTGCGAACATTGGTCGGCAGCAGCGCGCTGATTCTTGCCGTGCCGATTGCGACGATCCTGGCCGCATATTTTTTCCGTGCACAGAGTAAATCGGCAGCTCCTGTCCACAATGAAAAGAACAATGCCTAAAACCTCCATCGAACTCATCACCCGCGCAGTGTGCGTCAAGGAGAACAAACTGCTTTTGTGTAAAGCGAAAAACACCGGCTGGTATTATTTTCCCGGCGGCCACGTTGATTTCGGCGAGCCTGCCAAGGTTGCGCTGGCACGGGAATTCAAAGAAGAACTCGGTGTGAAGATTGAAATACAGGACTTTCTAGGCGCAGCCGAGAATACCTACGAAAGAGACGGAACGACATCGCACGAACTGAACCTCGCTTTTGCGTGCAATGTTCCTGGATCGGCACTGCAAAGCCGGGAAGATCATATAGAGTTCTTTTGGATTCCGCTCGATGAGGTTCGCAATATTACCGTCAAGCCGGAACATTTGACGAAAGCCGTTCTTCTGTGGATAAAGGAGCTCAAACCGTTTTGGTTGGATGTCCGTTTGTAACGCCGCTTGCTCTCCAACCGGAACAGATGATAGAATCACGGTACCACTAACAAACACCAACATGATCTTCAACCACGTTCGCCATCTTTCGCGCCACTATCGCACTCTGTGGATGCTTGCAGTTCTTTGCGCGCTGATTCCGTTTGCTTTCGGCATAAAATTATTGCTTGGCGATCCAGTCCTTGATCTCCGGCCATCGGCTGATGATCAGGTCGTGGGCCTCGGCTTCATCGTGTGGAGCGTCGCAACGATTGTGCTTACCTATCGCCTTTCCAAAGGAGCGCTGTGGATGATGGGAATTCTGGCCGGCCTTGTTTTGCTTGGTGAGCTTTGGAGTTTGTTTGGTCTGCGCCTCTCAACGTACGGTCTTGCGAGAATTCTTGTGGAACAATATTTTCTTCCGCTGGCCGCCGTTGTGTTGCCGTTTGAACTGTACCGGAGAGTGCTGCAACGCGCAGCATAACGACGATAGTCCCGCCACCGTGTTCAAAAATACAAAAAGAAGGCGGGATCCCGCCAAAGGCGGTGACGCTATCGCCGTTATGCGATAGGATAATCGGAATGTCCGTTCCTAATGGCACTCCCCTGTTCCGCTGTCCGTAAAGCTTGATCCCTCTATTGGAACAAACTGCCAGTCATAGGAAAGCTCATGGAGCGTCAGTTTGAGCACGCCAAACGTTGCCGTGTTAAACGCTTCGCTGTTTTGTTGCTGCTTGATAACGGGATAATGGCTTCTGCCTCCGGTACCGACGACAAACTCGCGCGTTCCATTCTCGCCGTCGAAAACGCCGTCAGCGTCCAGCGGAGCAAACCGTTCGTAGTGATGATCGTGGCCAGTCAGGACAAGATCAACGTTATTGCGAATAAGTTCCTTCCATACTGGCAGCATGGCTTCGGTCTGTCCATGAAGGCCGGAACTCAAGACGGGATGGTGAAAATACGCAAGCGTGCAAGTTTTTGTGCTTTTCGCAAGATCATGACGAAGCCACTGCATCTGTTTGGAGCCCTCGCCGCATCCATCATCGATTCGAGAACAATTGCTGTTGAGCGCGATAAGATGCCACTTGCCCAGATCAAAACTGTACCAGCCCTTTCCCGCTTCTCCTGCGCGAGAACCAAAATAGGAAAAATACCCCGTGGCGTTGCGTGTTGCATATTCATGATTGCCCGGCGCGGGATGTGTCCGATTGTAGAACTTTCCCCAGGTCGTATCGTAACAGTCGCGAAATTCCTGCGCCGAACCGAAGTCGTAGACATTGTCGCCAAGCGTTACGACAGTCGCGTGCGAGTTATCAACCAGCGCCGCGGTTTTTGTATCATTATCCTGATCACAATCAGCAATGTCGCCGACGGCATAGACAACTGGATCGCGTGACGTTTGCTGCGCATTATTGACAGCGGGAACGAATGTCTGGGATTGCCGGGTTGCGTTTCCGTCCGATGCGAAAAGTATCTTGACGAGAAAAAGCGCAAGGACAACAACAACGGGAAGGAGCAACACGAGTAATGGAACGGCACGGCGTCGTTTGTAAGCAAATGAGAATCACATGCCTGCACTGTAGCAAAGAACCAAAGATACCAAAAGATCGTCCGAATCCAAAGAACAACTCTCCAACTGCAAAACTTTCCTGTTTGTGTCAAGTCAAGCGTGTAGCCGAGGTCGCGCGACTTCGGCTATGCGTTGTTGAATGAAAATGGAACGTATGTGTAATGGAATGCTATTGCTTGATGCCAAACATTGCTTCTTCGTCCGCGCGTTTGTAGGTGTGAAGCTCGTTCTCGCGAAACCAGAGATCAATTTCGTAATTGGCCTCTTCTTTTGTTCCCGACGCATGAATCATGTTGCGGACCGGCCGCTTTCGCGCGTTGGCAAGGACAGGCGAGTCAATGGAATAATCTCCGCGGATTGTCCCTGGCATAGCAAGCGCCGGAAACGTGTTGCCCGTAATCATCCGAACATTCTCAATCGCGTGAACCCCTTCCAGTACCATGGCAAGCACGGGTCCCGAAGAGAGATAGTCCATGTTCCAACGATTGACCATGGATCCGATTTTTATGGGATCGTCCGTACCAAGTTCTGCGACGATGTCTTTTCCTTGCTTGGCATACGATTCGAGCGTTTTCGTGCCGATGGTCTGAATCAGTTCAGTTCTCGACTCCGGATAATGCTTCTCGACATGCGCCCTATCAACCCACACCATCTTCATGCCCAGAATTTTCAGGCCGGCGCGCTCAAACCGTGAAACAATTTCACCGCAGAGACCGCGCTGCACGCCGTCCGGTTTTACCACGACAAGTGTCCGTTCCATCAAATCGTCCATCGCTTATCCTTTCTTGACTATGGAAGCAACCTTCTGCACGATTTCGGCAGGAGTGTGATTCGACTTAATAAAGTAATCGTCGGCGCCAAGGCTTTTTCCCTTTTTTACGTCTTCGTCCTGTCCCAAATTGGTCAGCAGTATGACTGGAATTTTCGCCGTCGCAGGATCGGATTTCATCGCTTTGAGAATCGTAAAACCGTCGATCTTCGGCAGAATCACATCAAGGAGAAGGATGTCTGGCTTGATCGTTTTGATCTTTTCGAGTCCTGTCTTTCCATCCATCGCTACTTCAATTGTGTAGCCTTCCATCGAGAACTTCGTCTGGTACATTGTGGAGATCATCTGGTCATCTTCGACCAGGAGAATTGTCGCTTTTTTCGTTGTCATAACGTTGACAAACAATACTCCCTATCCTATGTAGTATAGCAGTTTTATGACAGCAAAGCAAGCCTCACGTTGTTTCCGGAATCCGGACGGGCAGACTCAGCGCCTGTTCCAAGTGCCGGCCGATCGTCAGCAGCCGTTGCTCGGACCACGTCGGGCCAAGAAGCTGGATACCCAGCGGTAATCCCTCTGCCCAGCCGCCATTGAGGCTTAGTCCAGGAATACCTGCGATATTGCCGGATACTGTGAAGACATCAGCAAGGTACATTTGTAAGGGGTCGGCGGTTTTTTCTCCCAGCGGGAAAGGCAAGCCTGGCGAGGTGGGCGTGAGCAATGCATCAACGGATTGGAACACGTGCTGGAAGTCTTGCCGGATGAGCGTCCGGACTTTTTGCGCCTGTTTGTAGTACGCGTCGTAATACCCGGCCGACAACGCATACGTGCCAAGCATGATGCGCCGTTGCGGTTCCTGCCCCAGACCTGCGGAACGTGATTGCAGGTACGTTTCGAGCAAATCCTTGCCGGCGACACGCTTTCCATACCGCATGCCGTCATACCGCGCAAGATTTGTGCTTGCCTCTGCGGGCTGGATAAGATAGTACGCTGCGAGCGCATACTCGGTATGGGGCAAACTCACTTCAGTAAGCTTTGCTCCTTGCTCGGCCAGAAGATCAGCTGCGCGCCGCACCGCTTGCTCGACGCGCGGATCGATACCATTGATGAAATATTCCTTTGGCAGTCCGATGGTCATGCCTTTGACCGAACCGGAACGAACGGCATGGAGATCAATATTCGGTTGGTTAACAGACGTTGCGTCGTGTTGATCACTGCCAGCAATTGCCTGCAGCAAAATCGCGGCATCGTCAATGGTTCGCGCAATCGGCCCGACTTGGTCAAGCGAGGAAGCAAGCGCAATAAGCCCGAACCGCGACACGCGGCCATAC
>CAYINT010000010.1:10776-19235 GCA_964364875.1 uncultured Gammaproteobacteria bacterium
CCTCCTGTGTCCGAACCAAGTGCAACCAGGGCTTGTCCGTCCGCAACTGCCGCGGCAGAACCGGATGACGAACCGCCGGGCGCTTTTGATGTGTCCCACGGATTTTTCGTAGGGCCGTAGGCAGAGTTTTCGCCGGACGCGCCCATGGCAAACTCATCGCAATTGGTCTTGCCAAGAACAATGGCGCGTTGATCCAACAAGCGCTGAATGGCTGTCGCATTGTATGATGGAATATAGCCTTCAAGAATTTTTGAACCGGCCGTCGTGGGAAACTCCTTCGTCATCAACACATCCTTGACGGCAATGGGAACACCGGCTAACGGCCGAAGTTCCTTTCCTTCGCGAATCATGGCATCAACATCATCGGCTGCTTCCCGTGCTTCTTGAGGCGCAATGTGAAGGAACGCATTGATAGCTGGCTGCCGTTTCTCGATCCGTGCGAGATGCGCATCGATGAGTTCCCGGCATGAAAATTCTTTCGTGCGCAACCCGTCCTGTATTTGCTGTATTGTCAGTTGTACACTATCCATTGTATTTTTTACAATACTGGCGGCACGGTGATTCCCCTGTTCTTGACTGCGGGCGCCGCGTCAAGCATCCGGCCGATGGTGTCGGCGTCTTGTGTGATAACGATATCGGAACGTGTGGCATTCACCTGGTCCGTAACCTGATTGGTCGGTTCAACAGAATCCGTGTCGAGTTCCTGCAGTTTCTCGACATACTCGACTATTGCCGAAAGTTGTTTCAGCATGACAGACCGCTGTTTGTCCGTCAGGGACAGGCGGCACAAGCGGGCAATTTTATCGACTTCCTCGAGCGTCAGGTGAGCCATAAGGCGTTAGTATAGCATAGACTCTGGAACGAAGAGTTCCCCTCATTGTGAAAAGAGGTCAGGGCAGGTGTTCATCTTTTTTTCGCAATATTGGAACGTTCCATGATGCTTATTGCAATAAACGAATGAATTCCCGCTCCGTGAGAACGGGCACGCCGAGCTTCTTCGCCTTTTCGTATTTGGAACCCGGATCGGAGCCGACAACAACATAGCTCGTTTTTTTTGACACGCTGGAACCCGCCTTGCCGCCGGCCTGCCGGACTCTACTTTCCGCTTCTTCGCGCGACATGGTCTCCAAAGAACCAGTGATGACGGCGCTTTTGCCCGTCAGCTTTCCCGTTTTCTTTTTTTGTTCGAGCTGAACGCGAACCCCAGCATCGAGAAGATGTTGGACAAGTTTTTGATTGGCCGAGGAGTGAAAGTAATCTGCAATGCTCTTTGCCACCACATCGCCAATGTCGGGAACAAAGCGCAGCTCCTCTTCCGATGCCCGCCGAACGAGGTCAAGCGAACCATAATGTTCAGCAAGCGCCTGCGCGGTTTCGATTCCGACATGCCGTATTCCCAGCGCATAGAGAAGCCTCGGCAAGGCAATGTCTCTCCGGCTTTGGATGGAACGGCAGACGTTTTCGGCTTTTTTTTCTGCAAAAAGATCAAGCCGCAGCACATCTTTCGGCTGCAATCGAAACAGGTCGGCGGGCTGTTTGACCAATCCTTCGCTGACCAACTGATCAATAATCTTGGGGCCAAGTCCCGGAATGTCAAAAGCGGAACGGCTGACAAAATGATGCAGCGATTCATGGTGGCGCGCTGGACAGCGCTGGTTTGGGCAGTAGTATGCAACTTCTTCTTCACTGCGCCGAACCTGTGTGCCGCACACCGGACAGTGTTTCAGCATGGCATAGGGAACGCTTTTAGCGGGCCGCAGGCCGGAAACGACTTCGACAATTTCTGGAATGACGTCGCCGGCTTTTTGGAGAATCACTGTGTCTCCGATTCGAACGCCGAGCCGTTCAATTTCATCAGCGTTATGGAGCGTTGCGCGTGAGACCGTGGTCCCAGCAACATGGACAGGTTTGAGAACGGCAACTGGCGTTAGCGCGCCCGTTCTGCCGACTTGTATGATAATGTCATTGACAATCGTTGTCGCCTGCTCTGCCGGGAACTTGAATGCTATGCTGCCGCGCGGCGCTTTGCCGATGATACCAAGACGGTGGTAAAGCTCTATGTCATTGACGTTGACGACAGTACCGTCAATTTGGTACTGCAGCGTATCGCGTTGCTGTTCAACCTTGTGATAGTAGCGGAACACTTCATCGAGATTCTTGCAGCGTTGGCTTAATGGGTTGACCGGGCAACCAAGCAGTCTCGCGAATTCGTGGCGTTCTTCATGGGTTGTTTCCCCAAACTCGGCATGCAGGTCATAGGCATAAAATGCGAGCTGGCGCGAAGCGGTGACCAACGGATCAAGCTGGCGAAGGCTGCCCGCCGCAGCGTTTCTGGGATTGGCAAAGACAGGAAGCTTGTTGTGGCGCTGTTCGTCATTGAGCCGCGCAAACGCCTTTTTCGGCATGTACACTTCTCCGCGAATCTCAAGGCGTTTTTTCGCATGTGCATGAAGATGCTTTGGCAGTTTCTTAACATCCAGCGCTAATGGGATCGCTTCAATCGTTTTGACGTTTTGTGTGACATCTTCGCCGGTGATACCGTCGCCGCGCGTCGATGCAACAGTCAGGAAACCGTCTTCATACACCAGACTGATCGCCAAACCATCCATCTTGATCTCGGCATAGTATGCAAAGGAACTGCGACCAGTAAGTTTTCTGTTTCGTTTTTCCCAGGCATGCAATTCTTCTTCGGAAAACGCGTCGTTGAGCGACAGCATTGGCCGTGCATGGCGCACTTTGGTAAACGCCACCAGCGCCTTGCCCGCAATCCGCTGGGTCGGCGAATCCGGCGTGATGAGATCCGGAAATTGTTCTTCAAGCTGGCTCAACTCGTGTTTGAGCGAATCTAATGCCGCTTCGGAAATTTCTTCCCGGTCGAGAACATGCGTCACATACCGGTGATGATTGATCACTGTACGGAGCTTTGCAATGCGCTTCTTGGCCTCAGTCTTGATCATGAGTACAAATCATAAATCAGAAAGATGAAATCAAAAAGGAAATCTGAATAAATTTCTTATTTTTGTTTTCTGATTTTTTGCTTTTTCATGTTCTGTCCGTACTTTTTTGTCCTTTGTCCTTCGGACCTCGTTCTTATTTCAGGATATCGAGATCGCTGAAGAGGACAAAATTGAGAAGTCCGGAAGCCGGCGCTTTCCACGGCACGGTCGCAGTCAATGCTTGCCGTGTTCTGCCGAATGCTCCGGTACTGGTAAGCGTGATATGGGCAGGTAAATCCTTGGTGTGGTTGTTATGAAAATTCTCTAGATCCTGATCTGTCCAGCCGATATTTTCGTAGTAGTTTGCATAATCGTCCGGGTCATCGTGAATACCCCAGTTATCATCATGGATTTCCGCGGTGAGGTTCTCGATCGTGCACGAAACATCATTTGCGCGTATCGGAAGAATTGGTCGAAACGCAAAGCGCATTGGTTGACCATCTATCATATTTATCGGCGCTTCTGTCCCATTTTCATTAAGAAAATTGAATGTTGAAATTTCCTTTGGCGAACATAACTGATGGCCGGTTAAGTCAGTACTATCGCAATCATCTCCAACACAATTACAAGGCAGATTAATTTTTGCAATTGCTGATTGCGTCACATCGCCAGTAAAGAGCGAGGACAGGTCGGTTGCGGTCACTTCTAAAAAGCTAAACCCGTTGCAGTTGTCTTCCCATGATACATAAAGCCTTGTTCCCGTAACACCGATATCATTAAGATCCGCGGTAAAGTCGTCTGGGTTATAATAGTCAAGCGCTGCAGACTGGTCAGGTGCGAGCCGGGCAACCTGGATGCGTTTCAGAGAGGGCACGGCGCTTCGATGCCACGTCGCCGAAGTTCCGTCTGCAACAGGCTGTTCGCTGTTTTGTGTCAGCGCTGTTATAGTTTCCCTAACAGTGCTGCTCGTCCGGTTTATTTTTATTTCGTAAAGGCCGTTTTCCATCCCGCTTTCTGCCGCGTATGCCGCAACAAAGGATTGGCCGATGGTTTCTGACTGGCGCAGTTCCGTGATCGTAACAAGAGAAGCCCCGACAGCAATGGACGTGATCGCAGCCATGAGAATCAATGCAAGCAAAGAAATTACGCCGCGCCGCTGGTTCCGAAATGTGTCTCGAGGAATATTCATCGGTAGTAAAGTCGTGAAACGGTCGTCGTCTGCACCGTGCTTGTTTGCGAAATACTTACCGGAGTTGACGGCCGGGTTTGTAAAACTATAGTGACGCGCGGTTGTGCGTCTGCCAGATACGGAGAAGTGCCGCAATCTTCTTCTGGGCACTGCCGATACGGATCGACAAACGGGCTGATCCAAAACGTGATGCGCGACGCCTGAACGCCTGCCGGAGTAACAACTTTCCATGGCGTCGTTTCACTTGTCCAATGCGACTCATCTGCAAAGCACTTATCCGGAAGCTCTGATGCCGGGTCGCGGGAACAATACAGCAGCTTTTTTTGTCCATCGGAGGAACCTTCGGGAACAAACACCGCGTAAAAAGTTTGCACACCGCTACTGTGCTTCAGCGCGAGAACATTTGCTTGGCCATGACTGGTTTGTAGACTGATGTTGGCGTCGCCTGTTCCGGTAAAGTCAGCAGGGTAGCATGTTTGCGTTGATTGATTGTAGCATCCGTAATCAACAGTGGTAAATTTAATGTCTCGCGATATTGCTTCCATAATGTACCGCGTATCATCCTGCAGTTTTTGCGATGCCGTAATAATGCGTTGTGTCCGATGCGCGAGAATAAATACGCTTGTGCCGATAAGCATCGTCATCGAAAACAAAGCGGTGGCAAGAAGAATCTCCACGAGCGTAAACCCGGCACCACTTTTCTTCTTTTTCTTTGTCTGTATATGCGTTTTCTTTTCCAAAAGACCCAAGCGGATTTTCAGCTCACGAAGGGCATTGCCATGATACTTGAGGCGGTGTTCGCGGCTTTCTGCGAGTTGATACGTCATAGAAGCCTCATGGTAGATAAGTTTCCATGGGCGATATGGTTTCGTCGAAATGTTTTCACCGGCATTATGTTGTTCTAAACGGCGTTGTAGATCGTTTGTCAAACCAACATAGATTTTTTTTGCTGCTTCACTGCGCAGCAGGTAGACGTAGAACATTATTTCTAAAAGAAAAGTGGGCTCATGTTTTCCAATCAAAAAGCGTATCAACAAGCTGTGTCGTATGGATTTTCCCATGCTCGGTCCACTGCACGTCCGAGTGAACTTCAACCCCAACTTGTATAAAGTCACCTGGATTTCTGAAGTTATCGCAATTTTGCCCTTCGGTTGCAATTTCTTCGTTATTGCTACTATCCCGGCAAATCGGCAAAATAGTCAGCAGGCGCTGGTATTGCTTCAGTATGGAATATGTATTTGGAACCAGTGAAATATCCTGAAATTGGTTATAAAACCCATTGTTGTCAATCCAGAGCGTTGTTGCTTCATCAGTGAAACCATCAGCGGCAAAATCAACAGACCACTTGCCATCATCCTTTGAAAAGGTCGGAATTGCTGTGTAGTCCTTGTTATCTTCATGGGCAAGGCCGGCGTTCCATCGAGCACTGAGAATACCCGCATCAACCTGCAGCCAGTTGGTATCACGGATTCCTCGGATGATCTCCACGCCTTCCCGCGCAAGGTTGATAGCGATGATCTGCTGCTGGCTGATATTCGAAACGATCATGGTGTTTATAATCAAAGCAACCGTCGTGACGGTGCTCGCGGTAATAATGCCGATAGCGACAATAACTTCAAGCAGCCCTTGCCCACTGGAATAACTATTGCTCCATTGATACGCTTGTTTCATGCAATGTCGTCTAATGACAGCCTGAATAATCGCCCCGGCAACTCGATTCAAGCTCCTGGCTGACCATCCCTGTTGTTGTATCAACGGTAATCATGCGGCATTGTTTCGTAATATTGTGCATGAGTTCTATAAGGATTTCGGAATTTTCCTCGCCGTTAATACGCGGCAAGGGCTGTGGCGCTTGAAAGGTTATATCAATTGGAGATAGGCCAATGCTGCTTCCACATACATTCCCGATCGGTTTCAACCAAATAACACGGACATTTGGCCGAAAGTGCACGGTTCCCGATTCAATCGTCTGGTCACAATATTGATCATACCGAAAATCGATTTTTTCTGGTGTCGGGTAATAGACGCATTTTAGGCGATGGTCATTATTGCATTTGTTTGGATCATCGTCCGTACATGTAGCAAAATCGGCAAATGCCGTGTATTCGTCTCCATACCACAAAACAGAAATACCGTACCCGCCCGGTGGAATCGATTCGGGAGTCGGTGCAATTTCGCCTGGCTCGATATCCCGGTCGCTATCATCGTAATGTACTAATGCTCCCGCAACAGCAAGATTCTGCGCTCTTCTGATATTTGCAACAAGTTCGTCGGCGGTCGCGCGCAAATCGTCGCTATATCCTCCCCTGCGGAAATTCGCCAAAACCAGCGTGGCAAGTATCACAAAAACGGAAATGGAAATGAGCAGTTCTGAAAGCGTAAACCCGGCAGCGCTTTTCTTCTTTTTTTTTGTCTGTCTATGCGCTTGCTTTTCCAGAAGACCCAAACGGATTTTCAACTCACGAATGGCGTTGCCATGATATTGAAGGCGGCGTTCACGACTTTCTGCGAGTTGATACGTCATAATAAGCCTCATGGTAGATAAGTTTCCATGGGTAATATGGTTTCACGGGCATTATGTTGTTCTAAACGGTGTTGTAGATCGTTTGTCAAGCCAATAGAGATTTTTTTTACTGCTTCACTGCGCAGTAGGTAGACGTAGAACATAACTTCTAAAAGAAAGGTGGTGCTGGGAAAATGATCGAAAGGTAGGCGGCCAGCATGGATTCTCCCCAGAGGATCGTGCTGTACGTCGCAACGGTCAGAAACACGCCAAACGGAATCTGGCTGCGCCATCCTGTCCGGCGCGTCGCAAGCAGCGCGACACCAACCAGCGCGCCGGTGAAATACGCAAGAAACAAGGCGACGAGAACCAATTTCCACCCCAGGGCAAGTCCCATGACCGCGCCAAGCCGGATATCGCCTTCACCGATCCATTGCCCTTTTGAAAGGACATATTGGAGAAAAAATACTCCCGCCCCAAGTATACCACCGATCAGCATCTCATCCCATGTGCGATTGAGGGACAGCGAGAAGACAAGCGCGAGAACCAGGCTCGGCAGTGTTATCGTGTCAGGCAAGATACTGTACCGCAAGTCAAGCAAAAAAAGCGTCTCAAGCGCGAGAACAAGAAGGGCGCATGCGGCAAACGCCCATGTCACGCCGAAATAATACAGAAGCGGTAACAGCAGAATACCGGTTGCAAACTCAACAACCGGATAGTGCCACGGAATCGGTTTGCGGCAGTATCGGCAACGCCCCGCAAGAAGGAGAAAACTCAGCAAGGGAAGAAGGTCCCGCGTTCCAAGCTGATGGTGGCAATGCACACAGATGGAATGGCGGTCGGTAATCCTTTCCTGCCGAAGGAACCGCCAGACAAATGCGTTAAGAAAACTCCCGATCATAAGACCGAGAACAAAAAGAAGTATGTTTGCAAAAACCATCATGGTTGCGCCTGTTGCGTTATGCCAAGCTGATTCCGCGCGATGATAAATTTATAGTATCGGACGCTCATCGGGTCTGGATCGTAGCCGATGGCAAGCCCCAGCGACCTTCCGGATTTTTTCAGCGCGCCCTGTTGGGCAAAAAAGAAAGCACGGTTGTAGTAATACACGGCAAGGAGCGTGCGTTCTTCGGTCGTGAGTTCCCGCCGCGGAAACGTCGATGCTAATGAATAAAATGGAACGGGGCGCTCCGGCGGTTTGTATTTTTCTGCCTCCTCTTTTGTCCGGAACAGCCGATACAGCAATCCGTCGGAACGTGGAAACACCAGTCCGGTGTGCGCGAAAGGCTCCAGGCTGTAGATTGGCCGGCCCTGCGCCGCCGGCGCATCAAGCACGGAAGCGAGAAATATTCGGTCAAGCGTCTTGCCTTCAATCAGCGGTGAAATGCCGACATATTTTGAGAGAAAACGGTCGTCATGAAAATACGCGCCGGGAGCTACCACGGTAACATCGGGACGCACGTGTTTGACTTTCTGCAAATAGAGCAGGCTAAAATCTATGCTGTCGCCAAGCGTGCCGATGTCGCGAAGCGCCAGAATGCCGTTTGGATCCATGTTTTGGAGCATTTTTTCCGCTGTATTGATCACCATCGTTTCTTTGCTGCGATCTTCCTGGAGAAGGTTATAGGCAAGCGCTGTTCCTGACGTGAGAACAAGCACTCCCGCGCATCCAAGAGCAAGAACCCGTTTCGCTTGGATTGGTGTTTTCCAATTTTCTGCACGGCGTAGCAAAGCGTCAATGCCTGCAGCCGTCAAGAGAACCATCGGCAACAGGGCTTGAAGAAAAAGAATCTCATACGCTTCAGCCGTGCCGTTTGAATATATATACAGC
>CAYINT010000011.1:0-18499 GCA_964364875.1 uncultured Gammaproteobacteria bacterium
ACTCTATACTCACGCCAGCAGGGGCAAAGGAGAGTTTGAACAGGCCAAGACATTGCTTCAACAACAAAAATTCGGCGAAGCAACAAAGCATTTACGCTCCGGCGTTGATGCATTTTCGGAAGCGCATACCGCAGTAGGAAAACTCGGTGGATTACAAGTGTTGCCGCTCGTCGGACGACAAGTCAAAGCCGTCGATAGTGTATTGCAAGTCGGCGTGCAAGCGGGTTCTGCTTTGGTAACATTGGTTGGCGTGGCTGAACGAGTTACTGCTCCGCTGCAACGCGACTCGACAACAAACTTTGCAAGCATCTCCATTGAGGAAAAGCGTTTGATTCTCGAAACGATTGCTGAAGGGCAACCAGATATTCAGGGCGCAAAAGCGCAGATGGATCTTGCCGTCCAGTACTTAAACGCAATTCCAAAGCATGGACTGGTCGGGCCGCTTGCCGGCGCCATTAGACCGTTGCGAGAACAACTTCCACTTCTTGACCACGTTCTCGAAAAAGCAATTCCCGCTGTACAGGTACTTCCTGGTATACTGGGATATCCCGATCAACGTTCGTACCTATTCTTACTGCAAAATAACACGGAACTTCGTCCAACCGGCGGCTTCATCGGCACGTATGGCTCTGTGACCTTTTCGAATGCAGAGATCACGTCATTTACTACGCACAATGTGTATGCTCTCGACAATCCAGCGCGTGACCGCATACTGAGTAAACCGCCAGCGCCACTGCAAAAATACCTCAATGCTGATCGTTGGTTTTTTCGCGATTCCAACTGGTCGCCCGATTTTCCAACATCTGCGCAAGAAGCGTTAAAGTCTTATGATAGAGAATCAGAAACAAAAGGCGCGTTTGATGGTGTTATCGCAGTAACGCCGACGTTTATCAGCGACCTCATGAAAGTAACCGGCAACATCACTATCGATGGGACGACGTTTACTCCTGATAATCTTATTGATGTTTTGGAGTATTCAGTCGAACGGGGATATATCAATCAGGGCATATCCGACAATGATCGCAAGCAGGTTATTGGCACGTTGGCGCAAGAACTGTTTCAGCGTTTTCTGACTCTTCCGCATGATCGCTGGTCAGACGTCTGGAAGGCTCTTACTGAGAATGTTTCCGAAAAACAGGTATTAATGTACCTGAATGACCCATCAGAAGAAAGCTTTGTGCTGGATCTAGGCTGGGCCGGGGAAATGCGGCAAACTGACGGCGACTTCCTTATGATCGTTGACGCAAACCTTGCAAGCCTTAAATCTGATCCAGGCGTGAAACGTTCTATTCACTATATCGTGGTACCTGACGGCGACAAGCTGAAAGCGACCCTAACCATGCGCTACAGTAATGAGGGGACCTTCAATTGGAAAAGTACGCGGTACCGGACCTTTGTTCGGTTTTACGTACCGCAGGGCAGCACGCTAGTTTTTGCGAGCGGATTCTTGACAAATGACAAACTTCAAAACGGCAAGCCGACTCAACCATCCGTTGAAGACGAGCTTGGAAAAACCGTTATCTCGGGTTTTACTTCCATTGAGCCAAAGGATTCTCTTGACATTACTGTGACGTATACGCTGCCAGATTCCCTTGCCGAGCGCCTCAGGACGGGCACCTATTCTCTCTTAATACAAAAACAACCCGGCACAGAGGCGCATGGCCTAAGCCTTGACATAACCGCAGAAAAGCCGATACAATCCTACTCTCCGGCGGAACAAGGAAAGGCTGACGGCAATACCGTACACTTTAGCACTGATCTCAGCCAAGACCGCCTGTTTTACGCTGCTTTTCGTCAATAGTCTTTTTCTTCATGATGAATCTTTTCAACCGTCGAGTCGGCATTGATTTAGGTACCGCCAACACGTTGGTCTATCTGCCCAAGCGGGGGATCGTCATTAACGAACCCTCGGTTGTGGCGGTTTCTATTACCGATAAAAAAGTGCTTGCGGTCGGTGATGAAGCAAAGGAAATGCTCGGGCGGACGCCTGATACAATCATCGCTTCACGTCCTTTGCGCGATGGCGTTATTGCTGATTACAAAACTACCGAGAGCATGCTGCGTTACTTCATTAACAAAGCAATGAACGGCGTCAAACTTTTTCGTCCTGAGGTCATGGTTGCCGTTCCCGCAGGCATTACCTCGACAGAACGACGCGCCGTCGTCGACGCAACATTGCAGGCGGGCGCCCGCGCTGCATACATTATCAAGGAGCCCATCGCCGCAGCAATAGGCGCAAACATTCCGATTGGTGCTGCTTCCGGACATATGATTATCGACATGGGCGGAGGGACCGTTGAATCCGCGGTCATCAGCCTTGGCGGTATTGTTGCAAGCAATTCCGTCCGTTTGGGCGGGTACAAGCTAGACTCGGCAATTCAGGAATACATCCGCAGACAATACGGCCTTGCTATCGGCGACAGGTCCGCAGAAGAACTCAAAATCCAAATCGGCACTGCGTTGCCTATTTCCGAAAAATTGTACATGGAAATTCGCGGACGCGATACCATCACGGGTTTACCAAAGACGATTACCGTGAGTTCTGATGATGTTACCGAAGCAATTCAAGATGTGTTAAACGGCATGGTTGAAGGTGTGAAACGCGTCCTTCAGGATACGCCCCCGGAACTTGCCGCGGACGTTATTGATAAAGGCATGGTGTTATCGGGTGGTACTGCGCTCTTGCGCAACATCGATAAACTTATAAGCCAGGCAACGGGCGTCACGGCATTTGTTGCCGATGACGCTTTGTTGTGTGTAGCAAAAGGAACCGGCATCGCGCTCGACAACCTTGAATCCTATAAACGCAGCCTCCTGTCAGCAAAATAATTACTACGTTTGAATGACAGATTACAATAGCTGCCGCCCGAAGAATCCTTTGTAATTTGTAACTTGTCATTTGGCATTTCTTATGATGATCGGCATTGACGCCCACCATGCCAACAAACTGGTGAAAACGGGAACGGAGTGGTATACGTTTGACTTGTTGCGCACACTTCCAAGGGTTGATACGGCAGATACTTTTCGTTTCTATACCCCATCACCGCTTGACCCTGCTCTGTTTGAAACAGGCGCGAATGTGGAAAACTCTATTCTGCAATGGCCGCCGAGACGACTCTGGACGCAGATTCGCCTGTCTTTGGAAATGTTCATGCGGCCTCCTGACGCGTTGTTTGTACCCGCGCATGCAATCCCGCTCGTCCATCCCAACAACACGGTAACAACACTCCATGACGTCGGTTTTGCACGTTTGCCGGCACTCTACACCCGATTTGAACGAGTCTACAACACCATGACGACAACATTTGCGTTGCGCACGGCGAAAAAGATTATTGTTCCATCAGAATTTACAAAACAGGAAATTCTCGAGTGCTATCCATCAGCGGATCCGGACAAACTCATTGTTATTCATCACGGTTTTGCGCGAGAACGATTTACGACTCACGCGGACAGCGCGATGCTTGCGGCAATAAAACAACGTTTTCACATCAAACGTCCGTACTTGCTGTTTATCGGCCGATTGCAATACAAGAAAAACATCCCGCGGCTCATCAAGGCTTTTTCCATTGTGCGCAATGGCTTTGGCCTGGATCTTGATCTTGTGTTAGCGGGAAAACCCGACTTTGGATTTGACGAAACCGCAAAGCTCATTCATGAGCACAATCTTCAGGATCGCATCCATACTCTCGGCTACACTCCCGATCACGATCGCGCCATCCTGATGCACGGGGCAGCCGCATTTGTCTTTCCATCACTGTATGAAGGATTTGGTATTCCGATTCTTGAAGCCCAGGCAAGCAATACTCCCGTGCTTACCAGCACAACGTCCTGCCTTCCCGAAATCGCAGGGGACGGAGCGCTCTTCGTCAATCCATTGTCAGAAACGGAAATCGCCGAAGGCATTCGCAGTATAGTGTCGGATGAAAAACTGCGAGAACATTTGCGCGCTGCGGGGAATGCTAATCTTGATCGCTTTCGATGGGACGACTGCGCCAGGGCAACACTTGAGGTCATTTGTCAGTAGTGCAGAGTTGCTGTGGTGGCGAAAATATTGTATACTCACATCACTCATGGGATCTAACCACCATCAGTATTGGGATATTCTCGGACATCGAAGGGTCATCCGCTATCTGCAGTCTGTGATAAACCGCCGTCAGACTGTTTGTGCGTATCTTTTTTGGGGGCCCTCACAAGGCGGAAAAGGAACCGTCGCTCGATTGTTTTTGCGATGCCTGCTTTGTCAGTCGCCCCATACTGGCAATGCATGTGGCAATTGCACTTCCTGCAAAGCTTGGGCGCGCAATATCCACCCCGACACAGTGCTTCTTGATAACAATGATGAAAGCATCGGCATTGATGCGATACGGGAACTCCAACAGCGGCTAGCTCGACGGCCGAGCCTTGGCCGCTCTTCCGTTGCATTCATAAAGCGCGCCGAACGCATGACGAAAGGGGCAAGCAATGCACTTCTGAAGACGCTTGAAGACCCGCCCGCAGACACCGTGCTGGTTCTCACCAGCGACCACCCAGAACAACTGCCGGCAACCCTTCGTTCTCGTTGCCAAGAACTGGAATTTTGCCCCGTTGCCGAAACCGAAATACTGCATGCGGTTATGAAGCTTGTGCCGGTTCGAAATCAAGCCCTTGCCATGACGCGTCTCTCATTTGGACGACCCGGCAAAGCCTTTGACTTAGCGCGCCGGCCGCTTGTCTATCAGGAATACCTGCGCGACGTTGACGGTTTCCTTCATGTTCTCGCGTTGCCAGTTTCTGAGCGACATGGATATATCCAAGCGTTTCTTGGCGCCGATAAAAAAGCCGCAACACGGACTGTCGAGCGGGTTTTCCAAACATGGATGCTTTTGCTTCGCGACATGCTGTTTCTTCGTCTCAATCTTCCCGAAAACATTACGCACACCGAAGCGCGTGATAATCTCGCTCACCAGGCAGAGCAGTTTTCTCTTCACCACATCGTTAGTCTGCTTACAAAACTACGACAACTCGTTGCCGTCACGCGGTATCACGTCAATCCGCAACTTCTTGTCGAAAATTTTTTTCTTCACTTATGAAACACCTTTGCGTAGTGAGCTTCATTATCATCACTCTTTCTGGATGCAGCATCCGGATCACAAGCAATAAAGCGCACGATGGGGGTGTTTTTCGAAGCACTGACTATGGTGAAACGTGGCAACAGCGCGTGTTTGTGCGCCAAGAAAAGAAAAAGGTTACTACCATCAGCGATATCGGCGTTGCAAGCATTATTTCTGCTCCAGGCAATCCTGAGGAATTGACAATCACGACGTATGACGGCGGAGTGTATAGAACGTCCAATGGCACCGAGCAGTGGAATTTGACACAGCTTTCCTCTGGCACATATTCGGATTTTGCATATGATGCAACAAACCCCGCGACTCAATACGCGGCAACGGGTTCAATGATCATGAAAAGTATGGACGGCGGTGATCGGTGGGAGCGTATCTATACTGAAACGCGCGGTGAGACCATTACTGCTGTCGTCGTGGATTCATATGATCCATCCCGCGTGTATGCGGGAACCAACGGCGGCACACTGCTCAAAAGCGCCAATGCGGGGATAAACTGGGCCTCCTTATTTGACGTTAACGATACAGTTCTTGCGATTACTCCGCTTCCGCAGGATACGCGCACGATCTACGTGACAACAGCAAACAAAGGCGTGTATCGTTCGATGGACACGGGAACGACATGGCAGCAACTGGAAGGATTGATGCACTATTCAGGCGCTGGCCAGATTCACCAACTGCTGCTTGCTGGAGGAACACGCAATATGTACGTTGCAACAAGCTACGGCCTGCTGCGCAGCGATGATGGAGGTACGAGTTGGACTCCGATAAAAACGCTTGTTCCGTTCGGAACAGTCCCCATACAGACAGTCGCGATTGACCCTCGAGCTCCGTCAGTCATATATTTTAGCGTTAATAACCTCATTCATAAATCCGAGGATAATGGCGCCACATGGCGGACTATTTCAGTCCCTACCAGACGACTCATCACGCGCCTTGTCATCAATACAACCAAGGACGGCGAGCTGTACCTCGGAACACGGAAGGTAAAAAAGTAATCAATGCCCATACATACCCAAGAAGGGAAGTTTGAGAAAGCGCTCGAACACTTCCAGCGCGAACTTGCAAGCCTTCGGACTGGACGCGCAACCCCTTCGCTCCTAGAAGATCTGCGCGCCGATTATTACGGAACGCCGACCCCCCTCAATCAGCTGGCGACAATTACGGCGCCTGAGCCAATGCTCTTGCACGTGCAGGTTTGGGATGCCAACGCGATTCAAGAAGTTGAAAAATCCATACGCACCTCTCATCTCGGACTTAATCCGGTTGTTGATGGACAACGTATCCGTGTACCATTGCCTCAACCTACCGAAGAACGGAGGAAGGAGATCATGAAACTCGCAAAGGAAAAAGTGGAATCTGCCCGCATTCATGTTCGCTCAATCCGCGAAGAGGTTATGAAAAAAATAAAAGAACAAGAAGCTGATGGCGCACTGTCTGAAGATGAGGCAGAAATTGGCCGTAAAACATTGCAAAGGGCCGTTGACTCGGCAAATGCGCAAATCCAATCGCTGTTTGAAAAAAAACAGGTGGAGATAATGAAAATATAGACATGTTCAGCACACTGCTCATTTTCCTTGTAATACTGACCGTTCTTGTTTTTGTGCATGAGCTCGGCCATTTTCTTGCAGCGAAGCGTTCTGGCGCGAAAGTGCTAGAGTTTGGTTTTGGTTTCCCGCCCCGCCTCTTCGGCATCAAGCGTGGTGATACCGTATATTCCATCAATTGGATACCGCTTGGTGGTTTTGTCCGGATCAAGGGAGAAAGCGGGGAAAGCTCAGACCAGGATAGCTTTTCTGCGCAACCAGCGTGGAAGCGTTTTTGTATTCTCATGAGTGGTGTCGGAATGAATATGTTGCTCGCTATTTTCCTTTTTGCAATACTTTTTTCAATGGGAGCGCCGACATCACTTGATCAACAACTTCCAAAAGGAGCGCGGGTCCAGGAACGAAAAATACAAGTCCTGCGCGTTCTTCCCGATTCATCGGCGGAGCAAGCGGGTTTGCGGTTTGGGGACATTATTGTCAGCATCGACGGACAGTCAATTGAGTCCGTGAAACAAGTGCAAGATTACAATGCGAGCCACGCTAACCAAAGAGAAACAGTCGTCGTGAAACGTGGCAATGAACAACGCACCGTGAGTTTGACGCCGACAGCATCTGAAACAGGGAAGCCCGCAGTCTGGGGGATCGGTTTGACAGAAATTGGCCTCGTAAAATTCCCATGGTATCAGGCGATATTCTACAGCTTTCGAAGTACCTTTATCCTTGCCTGGCAGATTATCGCTTCGCTTATCACGCTTTTTGTTGATCTCATCGCGCACCAGAAAGTTGCTGCAGAAATCTCAGGACCCGTTGGAATCGCAGCAATGACCGGTCAAGTGGCGCAACTCGGATTTCTCTACCTTGTACAGTTTGCTGCGCTGCTCTCCATTAATCTCGCAGTGATAAATATTTTGCCTTTTCCATCGCTTGATGGCGGAAGAATACTTTTTTTGCTGGTGGAAAAGCTGCGTCGACGACCAACCCCTGCGCGCATAGAAGCGCTTGTCCATACCATTGGGTTTGCGACATTACTTGGGCTCATAGCCCTCGTGACCGTCCGTGATATCGGTCAATTCAGCGGAAAACTCGGTCGCTTCATTTCCAGTGTTTTAGGAGGGCAATAACATGCGGCTCCGACAATTTTTTCTGTTTGCCGTGAGCGCATTGCTGCTCTTTATTGCTGTTCCAGGGACTGCAGAAGCGCGAACAGAAACACAAATACTTGTTCGCGTTCGAAATGGCGTTGATAATCCCGCAAAGCGCCTCATGTCAATTGTTCGAAACGCCAAGCTTAGACAAGCCACCGTTGCGCCACTATTTTCCTATCGTCATTTTACCAAGAAAGAATTTGCCGATTACGCATTTGTCGTGCGCGCAAACGAGCCAATGCAAAAGATGTTAGATTCCATACAACGTGATCCATCTGTTCTCTATGCAGAACCCGACGCGCAAGTTCGCGCAGCCTTCACCCCAAACGATCCCAACTATTCGTCCCAATGGCATCTTCAAACAATACGGACAGAAGAAGCATGGGATTTTGACACAGTTGCGCCAACGTACGGCGGCGACCCCTCGGTCATCGTTGCGGTTTTGGACACCGGAGCTGCTTTTGAGGATGCTACGGTTAACAGCGTTACGTACGCCAAAGCGCCAGACTTTGCATCAGCCTCATTTACTGCCGGATATGACTTTGTCAATGACGACACCCACCCAAATGACGATAACGGACACGGAACCCATGTTACTGCAACGATCGTCGAGCAAACAAATAATAGCATAAGCGCTGCTGGAATCGCGTTCAACTCAACGCTCATGCCAATCAAAATCCTCAATGCTAATGGTGTAGGAATGATATCTAATGTCGTCCGCGGCATCGAATACGCGGTACAGCACAATGCCAATGTTATTAACTTGAGTCTGGGCACATTTACGCCAAGTCAAACTTTGTTTGAGTCGTTACAACGCGCTTTCAATCAAAACATCATCGTTGTCGCCGCTGTCGGCAACGATGCAACTGGTGCCATTGCATATCCTGCGGCATATGATGGCGTTCTCGCAGTAACATCAGTCGGCAAGAATCTGGCACTTGCTTCGTATGCAAACCGCGGCAAAGGCGTAACGATTGCCGCTCCTGGCGGAGATGGAGGCGACTTTATTTGGCAGGAAACATTCAGTAATCTCGATACAAACCATTTACCCAAAGATTTTACAACGTTTGGTGTTGCTGGCTACCAGGGAACATCGCAAGCATCTCCTCAGGTTTCATCAGCCGCCGCTTTGCTTCTTGCGCGAGGCGTCCCAGCATCACAGATACCCACACTGCTGAAAACCACCGCATCAGATCTTGGTGATGCGGGCTATGATACACAGTTTGGTTATGGACTGCTGAATATTGGCGCCGCACTCAGGGCAGTTTCCAATGATACAAGCCTGCCCACAACAACACTCACCACATTTCCATTAAACCCCGACGGTTTGGGTGGGTACTATAAAACTCGCCCCTCATTGACGCTGACACCATTAGATGGATCTGACGGATCGGGTATCGCGAAAACGTATTTTCACTGGGATAACGAAGCAGATGCAATATATACGGATTCGATAACAGCGCCTGACGGAGTGCACACACTTTTTTATTTTTCCGTTGACATCACGGGAAATACTGAAATACCAAAGTCCGCTGTGTTTACTGTGGATGCAACGCCTCCTGTCATATCCGTACAACCACCAACTCCGCCTCCAACAAAACGACGTATAACGATCCAGGGAACAGTTCATGACAACACCTCGGGCACAAAGAGCCTTGTCATAAACGGTTCCATGGTTCCAGTGCGGGAAGATGGAACTTTTACCGCCGATGTTACTCTTCGCGAGGGGAAGAATACTTTATCACTCCTTGTTACCGACAATGCTGGCGCCTCAGTGACAATACCGTATTCGATTCGTCTTGTTCGTAAAGCGACGCTTGTAATCGCTCCAAACGATAACAATGGACCCCGCATTTTCCTTATGGATGGGACAGGAAAGCGGCTTGGCCAGTTCTTTGCCTTTGATAAGAACTTCCGCGGTGGTATTTCGCTTACATCGGGTGACATCGATGGTAACGGTATTGAAGAAATAATCGCTGCTCCAGCTTCTGGTAGCCCGCAGATTCGTATATTTGCCTCTTCGGGCAAAATACTTGGCCAGTTCTTTGCCTTTGATAAGAACTTCCGCGGTGGATTGAACATAGCAACGGCAGATGTTGACGGCAATGGCGTTGATGAAATTCTTGCTGCGCCAGCATCAGCAGGAGGACCTCACATACGCATTTTCAATAGTAAGGGATCCGTCCTCGGACAATTTTTTGCGTATACAAAAGACTTTAAGGGGGGCATTCGTCTTGCAAGTATAGACTATGACAACAACGGTACCGACGAGATTCTTAGTTCGTCCGCAAGCTCGAAAGCGCTGCCTATTCGAATGTTTACAGTGGAAGGTAAACTCTCGCGGCAAATGACAGATTTTTCTGCGCAAGGAAAAGGAAACATTGTTCTTCATGTCGGAGATTTTGAAGGCGATGGCAGCCAGCGCATTATCGCAATACCTCAGCGCGACGGTAATAAATTCTTCATCTATGATGAGCTTTCTCGACTGAAACGAAAGATTGCTTTGCCAAAAGCCTGGGAAACAGTAGCAAGGAACTTCGTTCTTGGTGATATGCAGGCAGCGGGACAAGACACAATCATCCTTGGAAGGGGAGACACCAGCACGCAACCAATAGCCATCCTCGATGCAAAAGGAGTGATCATCAAAAAATTTCAACCATTTGGCCGTAACCTTGCTGGTGGCTGGAGCATATCCGTACGTTATAGCCCATAATGCATTGACGACTTTTTGTGTTCAATACACTGCTTGTCAAAAGGGGATATTTTTGGTATGCTACAAGTAAAGGTTTCTACGTCATATCTACCATGCTCAACAGGATATTAGGGAAGTTCTCACGCGACATGGGAGTTGATCTCGGCACCGCGAATACGTTAGTATATGTTCGTGACCGCGGTATTGTTGTCAACGAACCATCTATTGTTGCGATCAACAACAAGACCGATCAAATTCTTGCTGTCGGTGATGAGGCGCGAAAAATGGTTGGCAAAGCGCCACCACACATCACCGTCAGTCGTCCGCTTGTCGAGGGTATTATTTCGGATTTCGAAGTTGCCGAGCGCATGCTTCGTTATTTTATTGAAAAAGTTCACCGTGAAACATTTACCATTCTGCCGCGACCGCAAGTGGTTATTGGTATTCCGCTCGGTGTCACTGAAGTAGAGATCAAAGCCGTAGAAGACGCGGCACTTGGCGCGGGAGCGCGCGAGGTGTTTCTCCTTGACCAGCCAATGGCAGCAGCAATCGGTTCCCGCATGCCGATTCAAGACGCCTCGGGCAACATGGTCGTCGATATCGGCGGAGGAACGACAGAAATTGCCGTTATTTCGCTCGGTGGCGTGGTCACATGGAAATCCTTGAAAATTGCCGGTGATGTCATGAATAACCACATCATCCAATTTGCTCGCGACCAATTCAGCCTTTTGTTGGGCGAACGCACAGCCGAAGAAGTAAAAATACGCATCGGAAGCGTTTTTCCACTGAAGGATCAACCGGAGGCAAAAATGCGCGGACGCGACCTTATCACGGGACTGCCAAAAGAAGCCTCTATCACATCCGAGCATATTCGCGAAGCGCTTGCCAGACCGATACGGCAGATTGTGGAATCCGTAAAGTCGACGCTCGAAATAACGCCCCCCGAACTTGTTGCCGACATTTTTGAGCGGGGGATTGTGCTGACTGGCGGAGGTGCACTGTTGCGTGGTCTCGCAGAACTCATTCATCACGAGACTCACATTCCCGTCCAAGTTGCCGATGATCCGCTGACATGCGTCGTCCGCGGAACCGGCATTGTACTTGAAGACTTTACGCATTTGCGGGAAGTGCTAACAGCATCAACGCAATATGCACGATCGTCGAAATAACTTTTCAAGAGTATGCGTGTCTTCACGCGCGCACGATTGATTTTTCTGGGAACCGCCGTGCTACTTCTGCTGCTCCACATTCTTGGAGCGCTGCAGGGTTTTGAGGGATTTTTCGCGCGAGCGCTTCGGCCGGTGCAGCGACCTCTTGCGCGTATCATACCTTGGTCTGGCCAACATCCGGTGGCCGATGTGTCACGGGAAAACGTTCTTGCCCTTGAAGACCGGATAGCGCAACTCTCCATCGAAAACGCGCGTCTTCGTGATGCGCTGGCAGAACGCGCTGCAATGAAAGACGAGCAGGCTTTCCTCGAACAAAAAAAACTCCAAGGAGCGGACGCGGCAATTATTGGGCAGAGCACGGAAGGCGATGAACCAATTGTCATTATTGATGCGGGAACAGAGCGTGGCGTGCGCGAGGGGCAGGCAGTGATATTTCGTAATGGCATTCTTGTTGGTACAGTGGAAAAAGCGGAATCACGACGCAGTACGGTGCTGCTGATGACCAGCACACGTATCCGGGTCGGTGCAGAGGTCGAAAACAATTCCCGAAGCCAAGGGATCGTCTCTGGCGAGCACAGCCTCACCTTTCTCATGAAGTTCATTCCGCAAGGCGAAACGATTGAAAAAGGCCAAACAGTGGTCACGTCGGCCGTTGATGAACGAATCCCAGCAAACCTCTTGATCGGACATATTAGCGAGGTGCGCTTTCGGCCCGGTGATCTTTTTCAGGAAGCGACCCTTCAGCCTCTTCTTGACATCAAACGGGTCCGCTTCGTCATGATCATAACAAGCCGATGATTCGCGTTGCGTTAACAATTCTTCTGTTTCTTCTTCTTACAGTTTTTCAAATCACCGTACTCCCACAGCTGAACATCGTTGACTTTCTTCTTCTTCCATTTCCTATGCTGCTTTTTTCTGTTGAATTTTGGCCAAAACCAGTAACGTATGCATCAGCCATTACCGCTGCGTTCAGCTTGAGTCTTTTCGCCACCGCACCGTTGAGCGCATACCTTTTTGCATTTGTTCTCACGGTGGTCGTCGCCGAAGTTCTCTACGAGCATTTTTTTACCAACCGATCGTTTTATGGAACGCTCGTGCTGACGATACTTGCCACTCTCGTATTTGAAACCGTACTATTGCTTGTAGTTATTTTTACGTCCGATGCTGAGTCAATTTCACTCTCGCGCAGCTTCACTCACGTGTGGCGCAGAATTGTCGGCAATACAGCGGCGATGATTGTTCTCATGTACTTGCTGCTTGGCATCGAAAGAATTTTCCGCTCCTGGTTTTTCATCCGAGAACCGCGAAGGTATTAATGTATGTCGCAAAAAAATCCCTTTGTACACCACGACCAGTTTCTCACGCCCTCTCGCCAGTTGAAAGACTACAACGGAAGAGCGTGGGGCGTACAGTTTGATTCGCCATCCGGAAGCCAACCGCTCCAGCCAGGCCTTTCGCCGCTTTTAAACAGGCGTTTCTTGGGATTTTTATTATTTGTCCTGCTCGCTGTCGGCACGTTGTATGCGAGAATTGCCCAACTCCAGGTTATTGAAGGGAAATATCTGCTTGTTGCTGCTGAAGAAAATCGGATTCGTTTGCAACCGATTAAAGCCGCGCGCGGAATTCTTTATGACCGCTATGATGAACAACTCGTTCGCAACATCGCAAACCTTACCCTTGAACTTATTCCATCGGACTTGCCTTCGCAAGATCAAATTCCTGACGAGGCAACGACACTAGCATCTATTCTCGATGAAGATGCGCAAGCGCTCACCGATGAACTTCTTGGCGCAAGAAAAGTTTCTTTTCAGCCAGTAATGCTCCGCAGCCATCTCCCATACGCAACGACTTTGAAACTGCGTCTTGCCGAGCCAAACTTGCCGGGGCTTCGTGTCGTGGAAAACGCATCACGCGAGTACCTAGCAGGCTCATCTTTTTCGCACATCCTTGGTTATACTGGAAAAATTTCAGAATCGGAATACGAAGCACTCCGCAAAAATAATTACCTCATCACCGACGAAGTTGGAAAAAGCGGGATTGAAAATGCCTACGAACCGGAGCTAAAAGGTAAAAATGGGACGCGCGCAATCGAGGTTGATGCGCGGGGCAAGGAACAACGCGTTGTTGCCTCAGAAGATCCCATCACCGGCGAAAATCTGTATCTGAGCATTGATGCAGAAATGCAACGTCGAGCGCAACAGCTTTTGGACGATCAAGTGAAAAAAACCGGCGCTCAGGGAGGCGCGGCGGTTGCACTCGATCCGCGGAACGGCGAGATCATCGCACTCGCTAGCGCGCCCGCCTACGACAACAACAACTTCGTTCGCGGATTGCGCAGTGAGGAGTTCCAGAAGTTGCTCAACGACCCCATGCGCCCGCTCTTTAATCGAGCGCTTGCAGGCCAATATCCGCCGGGATCAACGATCAAACCTCTTATCGCCTCTGCCGCATTGCAAGAACGTGTTATCAACCCCAAAACCACAATCAAGAGTACCGGCGGTATCCGCATTGGACAGTGGTTTTTTCCTGACTGGAAGGCCAGCGGCCATGGCTTGACGGACGTAAAAAAGGCAATCGCTGAGTCCGTCAATACATTTTTTTACATGGTTGGCGGCGGTACTGACAGCTTTACGGGACTTGGCATCGACCGACTGACACAGTACCTCGGGATGTTTAATCTCGGCAAACCCACTGGCATTGACTTGCCAGGAGAGCGCCGTGGTTTTCTCCCTAGCCCAGAATGGAAAAAGGAGGTAAAAAAAGAGCGCTGGTACATTGGCGATACCTACCATCTGTCCATTGGGCAAGGCGATGTGCTCGTCACACCGCTCCAGATGGCTGTGGCAACCTCGGTCATTGCAAATGGCGGAACACTCTACCGCCCGCATCTTGTCAGCAGCATTGGCGTGAGTCCAGAAAAAGCTAGACGTGTTCTCAATACGCCAGTGGCAAACAATATTATCAATGCGAGCTACTTAGCCTCGGTCCGAGAAGGGATGCATCAAGCTGTTCTTGCGGGCAGCGCGCGCTCTCTTAGCACGCTGCCGGTGGAAACAGCAGGAAAAACGGGAACAGCGCAGTTTGGCCCTAACAAAAAGACTCATGCCTGGTTTACAACATTTGCGCCTTACACCGATCCTCATATTGTAATTGCGGTGATTATTGAGGGTGGAGGAGAGGGACATGTGGCTGCCCTTCCAGTCGCAAAAGAGCTTTACCAGTGGTATTTTTCTGTGCGCGAGCCAGTCGGCTTGCCTCCGAAGAAATAGTGGCTGTGGAAAAGTGCTCTTGACAAATAAATTGTTTTTCAGCAATATAATAGACTTGAGACTTGGGTTTGGTCTTGAGACCAGTATTGTTGTCTAGCACGAGCACAAAACACAACGCGAGGGTTTTATTATTATTCAACAAGTATCATCTGACCACTCCGCCAGGAAAGAGTTCCGTTGCAATTTTTATGAACTCTTTTTTGTCCCTTTAATGATCCATCATGATGTCTGATAATCAAGGAACCTACCTCACTCAGGAAGGTTTAGCAAAGCTTCAAGACGAGCTGAAAGAACTGAAAAACGTGAAGCGCAAAGAAGTCGCTGACCGTATCCAGCAAGCAAAGGAGCTTGGTGATCTTTCTGAAAACGCCGAATATGTTGAGGCGAAAAATGAACAAGGTTTTATTGAGGGCCGGATTCTTGGGTTGGAAAACATGGTTCGTAATGCAATTGTTGTCCACAACAAAGGTGGGTACGATACCGTGCAAATTGGCTCGACTATTTCCATCGAGTCTGGAGAGATCTTGACGGTCTATTCTATTGTTGGATCCAATGAAGCGGACCCCGCACACGGCAAGATTTCCAATGAATCACCGCTGGGCAACGCATTTCTCGGCAAGCACATCGGCGACTCTGTTGACGTCAATACGCCAAGCGGCAAGCGCACATATATTATCAAGGCTATCGAATAAACGGCACGGTCATGCTATACTTGCAGCAGGGAAGCACATGTCCCTAAGCCTCGTTGCACTATGCTCGACCGTAAACTCATAAGAACACATCCCGACAGTGTTCAAAAGGGAATTACAGCAAAAGGATATAGTTTTGATGTTGGCCGGTTTCTTCGGGCTGACACAAGTGTTCGATCACTCCAAAACGGCATCGAAAAGATTCAGGCAGAAAAGAATGAAGCGTCGCGGAAGATTCTATCGTTGTCAGCAAGCGAAAAGAAAAAACTCCTGACGTCGCTGCGAAAGCTTGACGCGAGCTTTGTGCGGCAAAAGGCGGAGTTAGAACGGGCAGAAGCTGTTCTAGAACAGCTTGAACGGGAGCTGCCCAACTTGCCGCTTCCTGACGTCAAAGTGGGTAACAACGAATCAGACAACGAGATTCTTCGCGAAGTTGGCAACAAGACGCGCTTTTCCTTTCAACCAAAGGAGTATCTCGAGCTTGCCGAACGGCTTGATCTCATCGACATGAAACGCGCGGCAAAAATTGCGGGAGCGCGCTTTGGCTTACTCAAAGGCCAGCTTGCTATTCTTGAGTTTGCGCTTGTGCAGTATGGCATGCAGAAAGCTGCAGAAAAGGGCTTTCTCCCGCTTATCACGCCGGTCATGGTCAAAGAGGATATTATGGAAGGGATGGGATATCTTGCGGCCCATGGCGATCAGGAAACATACCACCTGAAAGATGACCATCTGTACCTCGTTGGCACGGCAGAGCAAGCAATCGGGGGAATGCACGCAAATGAAATCCTTGATACCAAACAGCTGCCAATCCGATACATTGGATTTTCCGGCGCATTTCGCCGTGAAGCGGGAAGTTATGGCAAAGATACAAAGGGAATTCTGCGCGTCCATCAGTTTGATAAGCTCGAACTCTTTTCCCTCACATTACCACAGCAATCAGACGCAGAACACGATGATATCCTTGCGCTGGAAGAAGAGCTCATGCGGGAGCTTGGGATTCCGTATCGTGTCGTGAAAATGGCGAGCGGCGATCTCGGCGTTCCTGCTGCACGAAAATTCGATATTGAAGCATGGATGCCGGGACAGAATCAGTACCGAGAAACGCATTCGTGTTCCAATTGCACGGATTATCAGGCGCGCGGGCTCAACATTCGCTACAAAAAGAAGAGTGGAACCGGATTTGTGCATACGCTTAATGGCACGGCATTTGCCATTGGCCGGACCCTCATTGCCATTATCGAGAACTTCCAGCAGGCAGACGGCACTATCCGCGTTCCTGACGTGTTGCTGCCCTACGTTCACTCGCCGGTGATTGGTCCGCGGACGGCATAATTCTATGACAGCCCGCAGTGATCTCCAGTGGATTGAGCTTGATGCTGCTGCGCTACGCCACAACGTGAAAGCATTTCGGTCCATGCTCGGCGCATCCACAACACTGTTGCCCGTTGTGAAAGCGAATGCCTACGGACATGGAATGGTGGAAATTGCCAGAGCGCTGCGCGGCGAAAAACTCTGGGGATTGGCTGTTGCCGGAGGAGGGGAGGCAGTTGCGCTCCAACAAGCGAACATTCAAACCAACATTCTCGTTTTGAGCTACTACACTCCGCGCGATCTGCTGCGACTGCGTTTTTCGAAGAACGTTGCTGTGGTGGTGTCCAATGTCGGACAACTCGCCCTGCTCAGATCATTCGCCCGGAAGAGGGGAGTGCGTAGACGCGTACATCTCAAAATTGATACGGGAACAAGCAGAATCGGGTTTCTGCCGTCAGAGCTCACTTCCCTGGTGCGTGCGCTCAACAAGCTGCCGGAAGGAATCAGAATTGAAGGCGTCTTTTCACATCTTGCGGAGGCAGAAAGCGCGCGTCAGGCTTTTACGCGTTTCCAAGCCGCCGCGTTTACCAAAGCATGCGGCTTCTTGGAACACGCGCTTAAGAAAAAACTTATCAAACACATCGCCTGCAGCGCCGCGATTCTTATGGTGCGCTCCACACACGGTGATATTGCAAGGCTTGGGATTGGCATGTACGGCATCTGGCCTTCGCGCGCCGTAGAACGCTTTGCGGCGCGTCACCACCCTGACATGCGTTTGCGACCAGTGTTACAATGGAAAACGCGGCTCCTTGAGGTAAAATGCGTTCCTCGCGGAACTGCCATTGGCTATGGGCGCGCTTTTCAGGCAAAACGACGGCTTCGGTACGGCGTTGTTCCGGTTGGATATGCAGACGGCTATTTCCGGTCGCTTTCAAACAAAGGAACCGTTATTGTTCGCGGCCACCTATGCCGCGTGCTTGGCCGCGTCTGTATGAACCTGATGATGATCGATCTGACAAACGTTTCCAGCGCAGCAACCGGTGATGATGTCGTGCTCATTGGTTCGCAAGGCAAGGAAACGGTCGCCGCCAATGTATTGGCCGAGCATGCGGGAACAATTTCCTACGAACTCCTGAGCAGGCTTTCAGCACATATTCCTCGCTATACAGTATGAATACCAAACGCATGGTCTGGCGCGAACGTCATGTGTTTCCGGCGGAAGAAATCCGATACCGGAATCCCATGTTTCCGAAAAGCCAAAGACATTTTTCGTGGCAGCACATGCTTTTTGCCTTCATTATTATTGGAGGAATACTGGCGGGGAGCTGGTATTTTTTCTTTGGCAAACCGTTTCGCATCGTCTATGTGACTGTTGAGGGAAATCATTTTCTCCGATACGACACTATCAATGGATTGATGCAACAAATATTACGCAAACGGATTATCGGCATTTTTCCCAGAGATAGTTTTGCGTTTTTCTCCTCGAGAAGCGCGCAGTCGTTTCTCGAAAAAAACTTGCGGGAACAACGCGCAATCGAATCACTCACTGTGCAGAAAAAATTCCCGTCGCTGGTT
>CAYINT010000012.1:0-18462 GCA_964364875.1 uncultured Gammaproteobacteria bacterium
TCCCACCGGTATTCGGATCGCGGAACGTCGCATACCCGCACCGATTGACGAGTTGCTGCGGCCGCATTCCTGCGGGAACAAATAGCGTGAAATTCATAATGAATGGGTTATACGGATTCGTGCATCAACGACAATGGATTTTTCACCGTCCACCATCATTAGTGGATTGATATCTACTTCGGCAATTTCTGGAGCAGCTTCCAGTAATTTTCCGAGGTTTGCAGCAAGCACGGCAAGCGCATCAATATCCACGGGAACTTTTCCGCGCCGTTGAGTGAGCCAACGCAACAGATTTTCATCCGAGTTTATCGCATGGTGAACATTGTGTTTGGTAAAAGGAGGTAAGCACGGTACAGCAACCTTGATGATCTCCGTATCGGTCCCGCCGACGCCAACCAAGACAACGGGGCCAAATGACCCGTCGCGTTTTGCGCCAAGAAAAACTTCTGTTCCCGCAATATGTTTTTGCACAAGCCAACCTTCATGCTTTTTTGGCTGGCGCACGCCAAGCAACCGTTGTAGTTTGCGAAGCGCGCTTTCCAGTTCGTCTGCTGATCGTATATCGGCGATCACGCCTCCTTTGTCGGTTTTGTGCAACATCTTCGCCGAAATCCATTTCAGTGTGATGGGAAACCCGAGGCCGCGCGCCGCAGACAGCGCTTTCCGTGAGGAATCAACAAGCTTTGCCGGCGCGCTCTTCAATCCGATTTCCTCCAAAACCGCATCAGCATCCGGGTAAAGAAGGATTGCGGGCTTTTGCAGAAGTGAACGCACGGATGGAGCTATCGAAACCGGAGACTGAGAACGAACGCTGCCAGATAGGAACGCGGCTTGATGCTGCAGCCACAAATCTTCCATTGCCATGACTGCGTCCTCTGGAACATCAAAGTTGGCAATGCCCGCTTTGGTAAGAATGGCGCGCGCTTCTGTCACATGCGCTCCACCGAGAAATGCGGCAGTGATTGTTTTTTTCCCACTCGTTCTCAAACTAGTGACCATATGGCGCGCTACCTCGGTCGGCCTGGTCATAACTTGCGGCGTGAGCAGCACAACGGCTGCGTCCACCGATGAATCTGCAAGAACGCACTTCACTGCCAACGCAAAACGTTTTGGTTCTGCGTCGCCGATAATATCAATGGGATTGGCAAGGCTCGCTGCGGCTGGCAGAACTTCGTGTAACTGATCTTTTGTATTCTGTGATAGCGCTGCGCGTCTCAGTGTTGTGTGTGACATCGCATCCATGGCAAGGATTCCGGGACCACCAGCATTCGTGATAATGGCAATTCTATTGCTTTGTGGAACGCGTGCGCTTTGCAATGACACAACAAGCCGGTCAAGATCGCGCAATGAATGCGCTTGGTGTACGCAAGCCTGCCGCAATGCCGCGTTGAGGATTTCCGTATCTCCCGCCAGCGCTCCTGTGTGAAAGTGAACGGCTTTGGATGATGCTGGGCTCTCCCCTGCTTTGAGGACAACGATCGGTTTTCTGCGCACAACACGTTTGGCAAGAGCAAGAAATTCCTGCCCGCGTTCCATGCTTTCGAGGTAGAGAACAATGAGTTGTGTTTCCGGATCCCGCGCAACGTACCGCAAGAGTTCTATTTCCGTCAGGCCGGCTTTGTTGCCCATACTGATGACAGTGCGAATGCCAATCCCCTGCTTTTCTGCCCAGTCGGTCAGCGCTACCGCCATTGCTCCCGATTGCGAAATCAGCCCGAGGCTTCCGCCCTGTGCCAATGGCGAACCAAACGACGCGTTGAGGCGGGAATCACCGATAGCAAAACCGAGGCAATTTGGGCCAAGCAGGTTGATGCTGTATCGAACGATTATTTCCTGAAGAAGCAATTCGCGTTCTTTTCCTTCAGAACCGACCTCACGGAATCCAGCTGATATCACGACAACATTCCCGATGCCCTTTGTGCCGCATTCCTCAAGAATGCCGGGAACAACGGTTGCCGGCGTCACAATGACCGCGAGATCAACGGCAGACGGGAGGTCAAGAACGCGCTGGAACACACGGTGTCCGTCAAGCGTTCCTCCTTTTATGTTGACGGCAAACATTTGTCCGCGAAACCCGCCAGAACGAATGTTGCGATACACGATAGCGCCGAGTTTTGCCGGATGACGCGAAGCGCCGACGACCGCAATCGAACGCGGCCGAAACATGCGATCAAGGTTGTGTGCGGCGTGTGTCATGGGTCACAACATCAGCAGATTCCGCCCGGTCATGTCCGCCGGCATGGGAATCGCTAACCAGGCAAGCATGGTCGGCGCGACATCCGAAAGCATACCGCTTGGCCGAAGGCGCGAAAGGTCAGGCATTGCGACCGCGCTTTTGCCCTGAAGCTGCCGGTGAACAACGATAAAGGGAACAGGGTTGTTGGAGTGTTCCTTGTTGATCACGCCAGTTTGCAGATTCATCACTTCTTCCGCATTACCGTGATCGGCGGTAATAAACACCGTTCCGTCTTTTGCAAGCGCAGCGTTGACGATGGCTCCAATGCAGGCATCAAGCGTCTGGACTGCCCTAATGACCGCGGGCAAGTTACCGGTGTGACCGACCATGTCAACGTTGGCAAAGTTGACGATGATACAGTCTGCTTTTCCTTGTTGCAGTTCCGTCACCACGCGTTCGGTAATGGGCCGTGTGCTCATGTCCGGTTTTTGGTCAAAGGAGGAAACGGACGGCGAAGGAATGAGAATGCGTTCTTCGTTGGGAAACTGTTCTTCTTTCCCGCCGTTGAGAAAAAAAGTCACGTGTGCGTACTTTTCCGTTTCTGCAATGTGCAGTTGCTTCAGTCCGTTGTCGCTCAGGACTTTCGCAAGCGGCGTATTGACGTGCTCCGGGGGAAAGGCAACCGTCACAGGAAGCCCTGCTTCATACTCGGTCATGGTGACAACCAGCAAATCGTCAATCTTCGCGCCGCGTTCGAAATCGGAAAATTCTGCCAGCGCAAAGGCTTTGGTGATCTGCCGCATCCGATCGCTGCGAAAATTGAAAAATACCAGAGCATCATGCGGCTGAACGGTTGCTGCCGGTTTTCCATTCTCGATGATGACCGTCGGAACACACTCCTCGTCAAAGATACCCTTTTTGTACGAAGCGTCAAGCGCCGATTGCGGATCAGCGGCTTGCGTATCCGAAAGTCCCCGCGCTATCGCCCGATATGTCTTTTCTGTCCGATCCCAGTGATGATCGCGATCCATGGCGAAGTAGCGCCCGGCAATGGTCGCGATTGCGCCGCATCGGAATCGTTCTATTTCCTTTTGCAGTTTCGCAAGAAAGTTTTTGCCGCTGTTGTACGGCGTGTCGCGGCCGTCAAGAAACGCATGAATGTATACGCGTTCCATTTTTTGTTGTGAACACAATTCCAACAAGGCATAGAGATGTTCGTTGAAACTGTGTACGCCGCCGTTGGAAACGAGACCGGCAAGATGGAGCGCGCTATTGTTGGTATGTGCGTGGTGTATTGCAGCGAGAAATGCGGAAGTATCATAAAAGCTGCCATTAGTAATGGCATGCGTAATACGCGGCAGGTCTTGGTACAATATTTTTCCCGCTCCGATGTTGAGGTGACCGACTTCGGAGTTCCCGACTTCTCCCCAGGGCAAACCAACGGCCTCGCCCGCAGCCTGCACGCTCATTGTTGGATACGTCGTCACGAGCGAATCAAACACCGGCGTCTGGGCCAAGCTGATTGCGTTGCCGCGACTCGGCGCCGCAATGCCCCAACCGTCAAGAATGATAAGAACGGCAGGAAGTCCTCTCATGAAACGATCAGTGAGTGGCCTGTCATTGAACGCGGCTGGGGCCTGCTGAGCAAGTCGAGAACAGTCGGCGCAACGTCTGCAAGCTTGCCCTTCTGCCGAAGCCGAAATGTTGCGTTTTTTCTGGCCACGATACAAGGAACCGGCACGGATGAATGCTCCGTATCAATCTCTCCTGAATGCTTCAGCATGATTTCCGCGTTGCCGTGATCTGCGGTAATCACAACCTGTCCGCCAAGCGCAAAAACTCCAGTAACAAGGCGCTGTAGACATGGGTCAAGAATTTGAATGGCTTGAATGGTAGCTCGCAGATTGCCCGTGTGGCTCACCATGTCTGCATTGGCAAAGTTGACGGCAATGAAGTCGTACTTTTTTGCGCGGATAGCGGAGAGTATTTTTCGTGTTATTGCTTTTGCCTGCATTGCCGGCTCTGCGTCAAAAGATTGGACATTGGAAGAAGGAATCATGATACGGTCTTCTCCGGCAACCGGCTGCGGATATCCCCCATTGAGGAAATAGGTGATATGAGCGTATTTTTCGCTTTCGGCAATGTAGAGTTGCCGGAGCCCTTTCAGCGCAAACGGCAAGGTATCGCGCAGTATCTGGCTAGGAAACGCGGTCAGAATCCCAGGAAGATCAGGTCCGAATTCCGTCAGCGCGACAAAAATCACGTGCTTGAGTGTTTTTTTTCGGCGGAAACTTCCCGGATTCATTGTTTCAAATTCCGGCTGCATAAATGTTTTCGTCAACTGTCGGGCCCGATCGGACCGAAAATTAAAGAAAATAATGGAATCGCCTTCCCGAATTCGGCTAGTGTTGCGTTCTTTCGCGGTTTGACCGATCACCGTGGCCTGCAAAAATTCATCGCTTTCACCCCGTTGATAACCCAAAAGTATCGCCTGTTCCGCTTTGGCGGTAGACCGTCCTTGCCCAAGCACCAACGCGTTATACGCAGCCTCGGTTCGCGACCATCGTTTTGCCCGGTCCATTGCCCAGTATCTCCCGAGCATTGTTGCTATGCGCTGGAAAGGAGCAAGTTGTTTTTCCACGGTGCGAAGATATGTGATCGCCTCGTATTTCGGCGAGTCGCGTCCGTCCGTAAACAAATGAAGAAAAACAGGAACCGATGTGTACTCTTTGGAAAGCTTGAGCAATCCGGAAAGATGCAATGGAAACGAATGTCCGCTTTCCTCATCAGTTAAGAGTCCCATGAGATGCGCCCGGCTCTTGTGCCGTTCTGCGTGCTGAAAAGCCTGGAGAAACGCCGGGTTCTTGAAAAATCGTCCGTCCTCGATTGTTTTGTTGATCCGCACGGCATCTTGCGCAACAATCCTTCCTGCGCCGATATTGAGGTGCCCCGCTTCAGAGTTCCCGTGCTGATTGTCCGGAAGACCGACAGCGCGGCCGCTTGCCGCAAGAATTGTTGACGGATATTTGTTGAGGGCTTCAGTCCAGAAAGGAAGTTGAGCAAGCGTTATCGCATTGCCGGGACCAGACGGAGCGCTCCCCCATCCGTCAAGAATAATCAGAACTGTCGGGAACAATGCCTTCATCGGAGACTTGCCTCAATTTCTATGAGCCGGTTATATTTTGCCAGCCTCTCGCCGCGAGCGACTGCGCCCGCCTTGATGTACGGAGCATTGACGGCAACCGCAAGATCGGCGATAAACGCATCGGTGGTTTCTCCCGATCGGTGCGAGATGACGGGAACATACCCCTTGCTTTGCGCAAGTGCGATGGTTTCCATGGTTTCCGTTAATGTCCCAACCTGGTTGAGTTTCACAAGGATTGCATTTGCAACGTGTTCTTTCACGCCACGTTCAAGTTTTTCCCGGTTCGTGACAAACAGGTCGTCGCCGATGATGAGCATGGACTCGTGGAGTCGCTCGGTCATCCGCGCCCATCCTTCCCAATCGTCTTCAGAAAGCCCGTCTTCGATGGATGTTATCGGATAGTTCTGTTTGAGCTCCGCGTACCGGTTGATAAGGTCATCCGCGCTGACCATCTTGTGTTCTAAGGCGAGAAAATATTGCTGTTTTTGCGGTATGGAGAACTCGGACGCTGCAATGTCAAGACCAAATGTTACGTCTTTGCCAAACCGGTACGGCGTCCGGCCAATTGCCTCCGCAAGAAGATCAAGCGGATCAGTGTTGTTCTTGAGCCGTGGCGCAAATCCTCCTTCATCACCGGTCAGTGTTGAGTGATTCTTCGATTTCAACAAGGAACCGAGCTCCATGTAAATTTCCGCGCCCTTCCGCATGCGCTCCATAAAGGTCGGCGCGTGCGGCAGAATCATGTATTCCTGAAAATCCAATCCGTTGTCCGCATGTCGTCCTCCGTTGATAATATTGAGCATCGGAATCGGCAATACAACGGAAGTGTCCTCGCGTTGATAGCGTACGCGAAGGTATTGGTATAACGGAATCCGTTCGGTTTCGGATCCTGCGCGCGCGCATGCCAGGGACACGGCGAGGATTGCATTTGCGCCAAGCTTGGATTTATTCGGCGTACCGTCAAGATCGATCATCGTCCGATCAAGCGTCTCCTGATCATGCACATCTTTGCCTTTCAGCGCCGGCAGAATAGTGTCAGTAATGTGAGAACATGCCTGAAGCACGCCTTTGCCGTTGTATCGCTGCGGGTCCCCATCCCGCAATTCCAAATCTTCGTATTGGCCAATTGACGCGCCTGATGGAACGGATGCCGATCCTTGTTCGCCGCTTGCCAGCGTGACGATTGCTTCGACGGTTGGATTCCCGCGTGAATCGAGAATTTCATCCGCTTGGATAGTCTGTATGGATTGTTGTTTCATTGTCGCAACGGTTCGAGACCCGGAAGTTTTTCGCCCGCAAGCAATGCCAGCATCGCACCGCCGCCGGTCGAAAGAAAAGAAAAACGGGAACGGGAACGCAAGAAATCGATCATATGAATCGTATCACCTCCGCCGGCAACCGAGAAAGCCGCATGCGGTACCGCCCGGAGAATGGTTGCGGAACCGCGCCGAAATACCGGATTTTCAATATAGCCAACCGGCCCCGCCCAAAGCACCGTCCGCGCCGTTTTGAGAACGCGTGCATAGGATCGCGCCGTTTCGTTGCCGATATCCAATATCATCTTGCCTCTCGGAATGGTTTGGATGGGAACATTGTTTGCACGCGAAGAACGAAGAGTTGTTCCAATCCGGCTGTCAAAAGGAAGCGAAACTTTTGCTGATCGCAGCAGTGTTTGAAGGTCGGAGGAACAGGAGTGCGCATCAACAGGCGACTTTCCGACTTTCTGTCCTCCATATTGCATCAAGGTATTCGCCGCGCCTCCTCCCATCAGTACGGCATCGAGCCGCGAAAGAAGCTTGTGCAGCATTCCGAGTTTGTCGTGAATTTTTTTGCCGCCGATGATTGCGATAAACGGCCGTTTGACGTTTCCCTTGAGCTGTTCCAGCGTTGTGACTTCTTGTGCAACGTTGAATCCCGCATACGACGGCAGAAGCCTTGGAAGAACGCTGATGGACGCATGGTTTCGGTGTGCAGTGGCAAAATCATCGTTGACGTAGAGATCGCCGAGCGCAGCGAGTTGACGAGCAAATACCCTGCTCGCTTTCTCTTCGCCGGGAACGAAGCGAAGATTCTCAAGAAGAAGAACATCGCCATCGTTCATGGAACGGGCAGTTTTCATTGCTGCAGAGGAAGGAAACTTGGCAAAACGAACCTTTCTGCGCAGCCGGCGTTCTACATCTCGCGTCAGAGGCCGGAGCGAGAGCGATGGAACCGGCTTTCCTTGCGGCCTGCCGCGATGGCCAAGAATGATGCATCTGCCGCTGCGGTGCAGAATCCAGCGGAATGTCTGCAGATTGCGTTCCAGCCGAAACGGTTCCAGCACGCGGCCGCGGGAATCCAGCGGAACATCAAGGCTCGCGCGGACAAGCACGTTTTTTGAACGGACGTTTGCTTTTGTCATGCTTCGAAGCCGCATGGATACTCTTTGGTTTCTTTGTTACAGTATACCATTCTTTCGGCATGATGGGTGGGTTTGACAAACAGTCATTGTCATACTAGGCTCAGTGTGTTCTTGCAGGTGTTGCAGGACACCAATCGCGTTCATGGCCTCAATCAAGGAGGTAGGTCATGCTTGCTGCATTGAAAAGATTCGCGCGCCTGCCCATCCCGAAACGCACCATTGTACAAGTTCTCGCGACGGGAACGAAGAACGGCGCAACATCCTTTTCCGTTGTCTATTCGACGCGGGAAGGAGAGTGCATGGCTTGGTTCACGGTTTCGACATGAAGAATCAAGCGCGTTTGTTGCTGGTTACCCGGCACGCTCTGGTTTATTTCCGGAGCGAAACGAGTACGCACTGTACTTCCATCCGGAGGAGCAGGGTATGTCCGCGTCAAGAAACAAGTGGCGGTTGTGGTCGGGAACCTTCGCCAGCGCTGTTGCTGCAGTGATGTTCTGGACACTGTCAGTCATACGCAGCACGAAGAACGAACACGGCATCCCAATCATCAACATGCCACTTATGGGGATTGCTCTCGTGTTTGGAGCGATCAATCTCGCTTTCTGCCTCGTCGCCATCGGGCGCCATGGAGGCCGCGATGCATAAATACTCCTGGACGCATGGAGTGTCCGTTCCTTGCCGAGACCCAGCCCGTCACGACGATGCGCTGGGTCTCACTGCATGTACCCCACCAATACCAACCCCTGCGCCACATTCGCTTATGAGAAGCGATTGACAGAATTTTCGATGGTCCATTGCACAACGAGGGCGATCGCAGGATTGGTGTGGGGGTTTAGCGCTGAAAATGCCGGACGGTAACACGCGGACGTTGTGCGGTAGTTGGAACGTGCTTCAGCAGACCGTTTTTTGCGCCGACTTTTTGGATCACGCTTTCGGCATTCGCAAGGCCGTACTGGACTGCGTCAGTCATATTGCCATGCGAGCGCACAAGCCCCACAAGAAAGCCGCTGCCGAGCGCATCGCCGGCTCCCGTTGATTCAACAACAGGAATGTTTGTATGCGCATCAACGCAGTACATCGCGTGATGTTCCACAGCGCAGAGCCCGCGCCGGCCGTCGGAAGTAACCGCGATCCCTCGCATGTGCCGTCCAACCATGTGGCAGAGTTGGGACATCGAAGCGTTGGGCCGCCGCATGAGCACTCCCGCTTCTTCGCGGTTAAGCAAAAGCGCGTCAACCGCCGGCAACAGCCGCAGGACGCTTTCCCGCTCACGCAGCTCGTCATTGCCAGGATTCCATGCAATCTTCATGCCGCGCTGTTTCGCCGCAACGATGATGGAACGCGCAAGCGGCAATTTTCCTGCAAGCGACGTGAGATACAGCCATCGCGCCTTGAGTTTTTTCAACGGTTCGTAGTAGGCGGAAACAAACTCTTTCGGCGGGCGATACGTCAACACAACTCTGTCGTGCGCCCCGGCTGTCACAATGACCGAAAACGCCGTCGCAAGTCCGGATGGCCGACGCACAAAGTCTGTGGTAATGGAACGCGCGCGCAAATCATCCAGCACCGCATTCCCATTATCGTCGTTGCCGACAGCGCCGAGATAGGCAACCGAATAGCCGAAGTTTCGAAACGTTGCAGCCGCATTGGTTGCCCCGCCGCCGGTTGCAAGAACGGGAGGAGCAACATCAATCTTCGCGCCAAGCGGCAACACGAGTTTTGTCCCGCCGCGGCCATGCCAGGGACGTTCTGCGCGGAACGCGGAACTTTTCACGAAAATGTCGCGCGTTGCGCTGCCGATGGTAATGAAGTCGTAGTGTTGCATTGTAGAACGTGGAGTGTAATTGGTTTGTTTTGTGGAGAATGAAACTACCCCTTGCCGGCGCTGCCGAACAAGAGAATTTTCTTTTCTACAACTTTCTGAATCGCGTCAATGACCGGCACAAAGAGTTTGTACGGCGCGATTTCGTTCCTGTTTTTTGCGAGAACGGAACGGAGTGTTGTCATGTATGCTTCCCGCAGTTCCGTGTTGACATTCACTTTCGCGATGCCTGCTTGAATTGCCGCTTTGACATCGACTTGACGAATTCCGGATCCGCCGTGCAGCGACAAATGGCAAGGCACTGCAGAACGGATTGCTTTGAGCCGTCTGATATCTAAACGCTCTTCATCAGCAAAGATGCCATGAATGTTCCCAATAAAAGCCGCAAAGATATCTATGTTTGTTGCTTTGACAAACGCCGCTGCTTCATCCGGATCCGTCATGTGTCCCTTGGAACGCTCCGTGGCCATTTTCGTATGCGTATGCACTTCAGAACCGGCTCCGGTGATGTAATCAAGCTCGCCTTCCACCAGTCGTCCGTGTTTGTGTGCGATGGGAACGATTCTTTTCAAGATCCGAATGTTCTTCGCGACGGGAAGTTGCGATCCGTCAAAATGGATCATCTGATATCCAGCTTTGAGCGCACGCATAACGTCGCGGAACGTTGTTGCATGGTCAAGATTCGGGATAAACAGCAAGCCGGTTCTTTGAGAACAGCTTTTCAGCAACGCGACCTCATTGTCCATGCCCATAAACGCAGTTTCGCCGGGCGATGTCTCGACAATCACGGGAGCGCGTAGTTTTACGGCCGCGTTCTCGATTGCTTTCAGCGTCAAAAGATCGGACACATTAAACGCGCCGATCGCATATTTTCCGCGCCGCGCTTTTTCGAGAATGTCAGAAGCTTTTTCTATATATCGCATTTTTCGTGTTTTTGTGATATAATTCCATATTGTCATCCTGAACTTGTTTCAGGATCTGCGTTTATTTCAGCATCTCACTTTACAATGAAGATTCCGAACCAAGTTCGGAATGACACAAAGGTGTTATGGAACGCTTGCCGATCGCCGCACGAGTTCCTCATACGCGGCTTTGGGATCGGCCGCGTTCCAGATGCCGGAACCGATGACAATGCGCGAGGGATGGAGCGGGAGAACGGAACCAATGGTGCCTGCGTTGACTCCCCCATCGATTTCAATAATCCCTTTGGGATGAAGCTGGCAAAATGTTGCTGCCGCGACAAGAACATCGGTTTGCAGGGGATTCCCTTGTCCTCCCAGCTGCACGGTGACAAAGGTAATCTGCTGAGACATTGCGATCAACTGGCTCCAGTCTTCATGGACAGTTGACTTCGCAAATGCGACTGACGCTTCGCTGCCGGATTCCTGAATGTGTTTAAAAAGCTGGACAACGTTTGTTCGCTCCGAATCCGGATGGATAATGACGCGTTGCGGCCCAAGCGCGAGATACGGATTGATAATGGCGCTGGGTTGGCGCACCATCATGTGGAGTTCAAAGGGCAGTTGCGGCGCGGCATCCCGAAGGTGGTTGGCAGTGACGCTGGTGGATGCCACATACACACCATCCATAATATCAATATGCAGGCTGTGTGCAAAGCTTTCGCAAAGCCGCAATTTTTTATTGAGGTCGTTTGGATCGTTTGTCAGAATCGCAGGAATGATTTCAGGACTGGCCATGTCGTGAGAGTTTGCGGATTCTTCGCTTGTGTCGCGCTGCGTGTGAAAACGGCGTTGCAAGCCATGTCGTAACAATCTTTTTGGTCAAAGGAGCGGAAGTCCACCATGTCGACACTACGAGCACATTCGCGTCTTCGTCTTCACGAGACTTTTTCGCGGCGTGGACATTCCAGCAGAGCGCTGCGCGAATGCCCGGAAAGCGGTTTGCCATCATTGCCATCCCATTGCCGGAGCCGCAGAGTAGAATGCCCCTGCCTTTTTGTTCCTGCTGAACCTTGATTGCAAGCTTTTTCGCAAAGTCGGTGTAATCGTCTGTGTTGGCAAGCGTCAGCGGGCCAAGATCCTTGCATACGATTTTTTTCGAGGTAAGGAACGCGATGAGTTCCCGCTTTCGTGCAAATCCGTTGTGGTCCGACGAGATATACAGCATGAGTGTACTATACCATACATAAGGGTCATTCCGAACCGACATTGAACGCTGAGCGAAAGCTAAAAAAGAGACGGAGTGTGAGGAATCTCCTTTTCATAGGAACGCGGATTCCTCGCTCCGCTTCGGAATGACATCGCCGCGAGCGATTACAGTTTTCCCTTCAATCCATATTTCACGATTTTTTCAAAGGTTTTGTAGGGAATTGCGCCCTCAACCCGATGGCCGTTGATGAACCAGGTCGGCGTGCCGCTGACGCCAAGATTCGTCCCTGCTTGAAAATCGTCATCCACTTCCTGTTTGCGTTGTTCTGTCAGCAGGCACTGCTGAAATGTTGCCGTGTCCATCCGAAGCTGCTCGGCGTAGCGCAGCAAGTCGGACTGCAGCAGGTTTTCCTGATTGAGAAAAAGCAGGTCATAATATTGCCAAAATTTTCCCTGGGTCTGGGCGCACGCTGCCGCCACCGCGGCGTTGGTTGCATTCTCGTGAATGGAACTGTTGGGAAAATCGCGGAAGATGAAACGGATTTTGTTCCCGTACTTTTCCAGCAACTGTTTCATGGTGGTCACGGAAGCGCGCGAAAAAGGACACTGAAAGTCGCCGAATTCCACAATCGTCACTTTGGCATCCGCTGGACCAAGCGCCGGATCGTCAGGGCTTTCCACGGCCCGCCGGTCAACAAGCGAGGAGCCGGGAACGCTTACTGCCCCGGTTGTAAATTCTTTCGTGGAACTGAGACTGGAGAGGTTGTGCACGGCTTTGAGTTCCCGATACGAACGGTACACGAGCGTTGCAAACACCACTGCCCCAAAGATGAAGAGTGCGAGAACGATGATGACGAGTTTCGCAACAAGACGATGTGCTCCTGTGGGCGGTGCCGTTTTTGTCGCCAGTTGCATCGCCATTTATCCCCCGCTGAGAACGCTGTCGACGTGCCGGACAAGTTCATGCGGCTCCATACCGGCCTTCACAAGGTAGAGCACGGCGCCGAGGCTTTCCGCCATACGTTTGTTGTCGTCGGAATCAAGGTTAGTGATGACGATGACTTTGGTTTCCTTGCATCCAGGATGGTGGCGGATCCACTCGAGTACGTCAAAACCGACCGGGTGGTCGTATTCAATGAAATCTTCACCCGACCCGATGGGTATCATGAGATCAAGCAGCACGAGCCGCGGTTTGAGCCGTTCGATGAGCTCCACAGCGCTGCGTTTGTTAAACGCGGTAATGACTTCGTACTTGCCTTCTGTCAGAACCGCGCGGTAAAGCTCTGCGATCAACGGTTCGTCTTCGATGAGGAGAATTAGCGTCATGCAGGTGAGAAAATATTCAGGGAGTTAAGCAATTGTTGTACGGATGCGTTTTCCGCGTCAAAAATCTTTCTGGTCGGATAGCTGGCATTGATTTCTGCAATCGTGTTTGTGTCCATGCGAACAAACCAGAAACTTGCCTGATCGTAGGGTTGCGGTGTTGTGCTTCCGTCAACGGCAAGAAAGTGCGCCTGTCTGCCCCCAATCATTGCATTTGCATCGCGCTTGACGATCGTACCGTCGGCGTTGTTTGGAAAACGCAGATTCACAATGTCGGCAAGGGATGCATGAGGGTTGAAATGGTACCAAAGAATACTGACATTCGGTGATGAAAACTGGTCCTTCCCTTCGACGGAAAATCCCGCGCTTTTCATCGGCCCGCCGCCGGCAAGAGCGTTGACTGCGCCATATCCTCTTCGCATGGTCCAGCCTGCGGGCACGGAAAATGTGAACGGATCCGGATGAAGAGGCACTTGCCGGGTGAGTGAAAATGTCTTGATTGCTTCTTCTGCCTTCAGACAGTGTTCATCAGCAGTTGCTCCACTACAGTTTCCCTGCGCCCAGAACAGATGATCTGCGGTTGCGTAGAGCGGTGCAGTAATTCCTGCCCCGCAATAGGCGTTTGGCTCTGCGCTATAAGCAAGGAACGTGTCTGTATCGATAGAACCGGTATTTGGGGTCATGACGACCGGCAATACTCCGTTGAGCCTCAGGAGTTTTCGATCGGTGTTTGCCCGTTTGAGCAATGATTCGAACGCAGTTTGCCGGTTAGGACATGCGGAATAAAGTTTGTACTGTTCGCTCGCGTCGGAACGATACTGCGACTCCGCAAGAATGTGTTCGTCAAGCGTGATCGCCGCAGTTGGAGCGTTCCCGTTGTTGTCCGGATCGTCATACGAAACCGTGACGTCATCCTTCCATGTCGGACGGAACATTGTGGCAGCGCTCTTTGCCAGTGACTCGCGCTTTTGCGTCAACAGGTTGTATTGCCATAGTACTACTTCTGTCCCCGAACTTTGAAACTGCTCATCATCAGTTGCGTCGAGGAACAGTGGATACGCGCTGTACGCCAAGAGTCCGGTGTTGGGGTTGAGCGCAAAATCTCTTCCAAAGGGCAATTCGGGAACGCCATAGCGCTCGATTGTCCATCCGGGCGCAGTGAGTCGGAAAAAATTTGGTGACGTGGAATGCCAGGCATATCCCCACAGCGAGAAACTATCCGATGACCATGTCAGAAACTGTACGGTCAGCGCGTCATTGCTTAGGCTGACCTGATTTGCCGCGAGCACGCGGTCGGTTTTGCGCACAAGGTCGATCAGTGTGATTTGCTGGTCCTGAAGAAGGGCAACCGTGTTGTCGTTTGGCGCAACGAGATAGTCAATCCCCTTGCCCGCTGCCAGCTTGGTTTCTTGTTTGTTCCCGTCAATCTTCCAGAGCTCATCCGACCAGTCAGCGTCGCTGGCTCCGCCGTAGCCCGCGCGCTTGAGTACGTAGAGGTTCCCGTTTTGGAGTTGGTACCAATGCGCTGCGTCGGCGTAAAGATTGCTGGTCGTCGTAAAGAACATTTTTTCCCCGTTCTTCGCGACAAGTGTGATATCATAAAGTGTCGGATCATCCGTGCGCGGCGAATTTTCCACTCCCACGATTGTCGCCCAGTCGATGACGGAAAGATTGGCCAGCGCCGAAAGGTTGCTGTTGCGAATCGCTTGTTTTGCCTGCAATGCCAACACCGCGCCGACAACGAGCATGGCGACGATAAGGACAAACCAAAGTAAGGAGGTTGTTTTTTTCATACTCTGCGAAAAGCGTGCTTGCACTATACCACAAAACTACCTTGCGCGGACAATTCACGTCGCTGTGTTCCTCGCTCTAGAAAATCACGCTTGCAGCCGTGTAGGTAAAGTTCTCAAATTCATTCCGGAATTTCATAACTGCGGGATCGGCTGATTTTTCCATGTTCTTCACAAAGTTCTGATAATCGCCGTCAAGGATGTTGATTTTTTGTGGAACGAGCGCGAGAACAATAACGTTGTAGGGTTTAGTATCAAGACACAGTGTGATGTCTAGAGCATTGCAGGAGCACGATGAAAGAGCGTTTACATTTCTTTTTTCTTGTTATGGTGAGAAGCTTTTCACGAGCGTATTGAAGAGAGAAAACTCTCCACGGAATGCAATAATGAGGAATGATGATACTCTAGTTGAACAGCACGCTTTCGAGAATAGCATTGCCACGCGGATTAGTGGTTCCCCCTTCTACTGTTTGAATAAGAATATAATGATCTTGTCGTTCGGCACAAACAACGCTGGCAGGATCAGGATTCCCCTCCCACGCTACTTTCCCGCGCAGGCCCTGTATCGATCCAAGTGCGACAACGTGCGAATCTGACAACAACACAGTACAGCCATCCTGATCCGGTGATTTGGCAATGATGACAATCTCGATAATCAGGTCGCCATGTTGTAATTCCAACTGACGATCCTCATCGAGGCTGTAGTTTTGGAAACGAATAGTGGAAGCATTCTCCCCCACTTTCTTTGCTTCTGATGGATAACGCAGGGAAAATCCGTACTGTGCGTTTTTATATTGTGACCATGCGCCCATCTCGATAGTGTTTGTATTTTGAAAGAATGATCTTCCTTTTGTACAGCCGGAGAAAGCAATACCAGTAAAAATCGCTAATAAAATGAGGTGAGAAGATTTCATGAGTATTCAGTCATTGAAGATAACACCACTATACCGTAGTTGTGACGAGGGGAGAAAAGCGAGTAATGCATGCGCCATCCTCCCCTCGTTGTGCGGTCTGCCGAATTGTACTACGGGCAGGTCGTCCGGCCCTTGGGTGGGTTCACGAAGGCGTTCCCCGAGCAGTACCGACCGTTGGTCACGATGGTCGCACCGTCAGAGATGCCGTCGAGACGCACGGAGACATTGTCCTTCCACGCGGACTCGCCTCCGGAGATTGACGATGTCCACGAGTAGGGAATACTCGAGAGAATGGTGACGTCGACATATGTGGGATTCCCAAGATTCCAGTGATGCCCTCCGTAGGAAAATGCCTGGACAACTTTTCCACCGAGTGCCAACGCCCCTATGAATGTGGCAATGGCAAGGAACGAGAAAGCGAGCAAAAGCGATATCTTTTGCTCTCGTAGTTTCTTCATGACGTGACTCCTTTCGTTTGGTTGGTAAGAACCTCACGAGTGACGCGTCTTTTGTGCTTCGACATACAAAAAAGACGGCACTGGGAAGCCTCGTCTTCTTCTTGAGTTCAGCGTAGAACGTCCGCGGAGAAGATCAAGGGAAAGTTGCACACATCTTCCGTAGCAGAATTTTTTCAATATTCAGCATTAACAAAAGCCGTGTTCGCAACGACCGTAACGCTAAAGGAACTTCACCGAATTCAGCAATTTCTGGACCTCTGGCTCATACTGTCGAAAAATTTCCTCAGCTGGATAGAGTGTCGAGACCTCCAGGATAGTTTCAGGGTCGAGTCGCAAATAATAATTTTCACTGCGAAAGTAGGGCTCCGATGTACGAGTACCATCCCGCTGTATGTAATATGCGCTTCGTCTGGCAAACAATCGTTCGCCAGCTTCACGTACACCAAACATGTCCGTGTTGGCGTTCATGTCAATACCAAAGATTTCCTGTATGGTTGCTTGCGGATTGTAGGCATACCATTGCATGTCCACGGTCGGCCCTCCAAATAGCTCATCCGGCTGCTGCTTGCCATCGTCGTCGTCAGGCCAGAAAAAAACTCCTTTGGGAGGACCTGCATACCGTACCGCGTTCATTGTTCCGGACGTCTTCTGCATTGCCCAGCCTGTAGGCAAAGTGACTTGAAATGGAAGAGAGAGATCCTGCGCGTCTTTCTCCTCTCTCGCGTTCCCGAGATTTCTTGATGGCGCAGATGCAGAACGCACCATTATGATAGCAATCACGGCAAAGGTGACGAGGAGTGTCAAAAGGGGAAAAAACGATGATTTTTTCATAGACATGAGAAGAAATCAGTCAAAAGATATGGAACAAAAGGAATGCGCACGTTCACTATAGCAGAGGTTGGGAGGAGATGGGGAAAGAAATCCTCTCCCCATCTCCCAAGAGCGTTCAGCGACGACTGTTGTCTACTGTCCGGAGCTGTACGTGCCGCACAGTCCGAGGTTGTTCTGACCCGAGATGCCGTTCTGTGCGACCGAGTTCCCGTACCGGTAGACGACGAAGTGGATGTGCGCTCCGTCGCAGTTCCAGCGGCAGCTCGGCCTCGGCCGCTACGAGACCGCGTTCCAGATCCTCCGGAGGAGGTACGGGAGCGGCTCCTCGGGAATCCGCATGCGCGGAAACACGAGGTAGCGACGGCGCTCGTCGAGCGGGGATTCGGGGAGCTACGGGACAAGCTTCCGCAGAAACCGCCGCACCCAGTGCTTGGGTACCGACCGAGGGACAAGTACTGGCTGCACGTGTTCGACGCGCTGGCGGTGGCCGTCGCATCCACGGAGACGCACGACGGCGATCACGCTCCTTGTGACTTGTCGAGAAGCGGCCGATGAAACGGCGGCTCGCTCGCGTCGCGGTGGCTTCGATCACAATCTCGTCTTCCTGCGAGATGTATTCCCCGCTCAGATGAACACCTGGATCCTGCGTGCCAAGTAGGCGGCCCTTGCACCCGTGAAGCCGCACGCATAGCTTCACCGTATCGGCGTACCCCATCGCTTCAAAGTACCGGCGAGCGAATATCACCATCTCTAGACAGAGGTAGATCGCATTCCTGAAAGACAGCCAGGGTCCTCCGCCCGTCGAGAGCGGATTCCGGGCTTTCAACGAGCGCTTCGGGGCCAACCTGAACCCAGAGCTGGAGCGGCTCCGACTCGGAAGGACCACCGCGGAAACGACCCCGCAGGAGATCTGAGGGCGGACCTCGGACCGTTCGTTCCTCGCCCGACAGCGGCCGGCTCGGCACCAAGCGTCCTGTGGCTGGCCTGTGAGCCGCAGCCGCACCCACCCTGGGGCGACGTGACGTCGCTCTTCCGGGGCTTGGGCAGCTGCTGTCGGTCGGGGGCATACCGGGCGACCACAGCCTTGACAGGGACGGACGGCCTGCTAAGATGATGGCGAGCTTATTACTAACAGAACTTCAATGCCACGAGAGTCAGAGCACCTGCCTTATCGTCACGAAGGTGAACCAAATGGAGAGGAAGGGGGGGCCAACCAAGAAGAGGCCAGTAAGGGAAGCGGGGCGCCTGGTGGCGGCGAGGGCCGCCTGAAAGCCGAGCGGGACCGAACCTTTCAGGACGCACAGTTCCTCAAAGAGAGGGGGAGATACGTACACGACGCAGGCACAAATCGGCCGAGGTTAGATGTCACCGAGGAATCTATCGAGCCTCGCAGAGGGGAGCGGGACAACAGTGCAGAGGTCATCCGTCAGATCAAGGCACTTGGGTTCCGAACAGGCGATCCAATCGCCTTCAGCTGGACCCCCTACTCCTACG